>JBDGPX010000089.1:0-24949 GCA_042219475.1 Halobacteriales archaeon | reverse complement strand
GGTGATCCAAGCAGTCCGAACTTGGCGCTATGAGGGTAATTCTATCCCACCCCCACGGATTGGTCATTAATTTGAATAGGGAGTCAGGGATGGACTCGTCATGGAGACGGTAACTGATGGTCGATCGAGATGCCGTGAGCATCTTGCTGCCGACGGTTGAATGGACCGATCCATGTGATCAAATGGCCGCCCAACTACGGGCGGACGATGAACTGTTTGTCATCTGTGATGCGACGGACGATCCAGTTGCGGGTCACGACCCACCTGATGGCGTCGAGATCCTCGTGGCTGGCGAACCGGAGGGTTGTTCGGGGAAGGCAAACGCGATGGCGTATGGGATGGAGCGGGCGACAAACGATCGGTTCGTCTGGACCGACGCCGATTTCGAACGTGACAAGGATTGGCTCGATCGGCTCGTCGCGGCAGGCGAAAAACACGGTCCTGCGACGGCCGTTCCGTTCTGGTACGGGAATGGTGCCTGGTTGCTCATTGAACCGTGGGCGATGATGTTCTCGACGTTGCTCATCTACTTCGGTATCGGCTCGACCGGCAATATCGGATGGGGTGGCGGACTCACCTTCACCCGCGAGGAGTTGAATATCACCGTCGATGAGCTGGTCGCTGAGTTGCGACAAGTGCTCAGCGATGACGGACTTCTCTCTCAACATATCGACGATTTTCATGCGGTCAGATCGATGGTTATGTCAGTCGAAGTCCCCGGCGATCTCGCATCGACCTACGCCCGATTGGTACGGTTCAACCGACTCACACACATTCACGAAGGGATGGTCGGCGATTTCGTCGTCTCAATCATCGCGACGGTTGCCGCGATAATGTTCCCAGTCTTTGTCGCGCCAGCGGTGACGCTGGTGACTGGCGCGGCGTACGTCGTATTGGGGCTGCGTCGGGCGACGTTCTTGCTGTCGTTCCTCGGGCTCTTTTTTGTGCCCCTGACGATTCTCGCTGGAATGTTTATTTCCGAGTTCGAATGGGCTGGTCGTCGCTACCGACTCAACGGGAAATACGATGTTGATGTGATACAATAAGTGACCGTGAGTATCTGATTTCCTTCCCTCGGACGATGGGTTGGTTGATTACTCCTCTTGTAGTGACACCACCTCGATGTCGTTCACGTCGTTTATACGGTACCGGCGACTCCCCCACGTCACCTCTTTGATAAAAATCCCCGACCCGAGCACGACCGGCAGCAGGATGAGTCCGGGATAGGCAAGCAGAAACGTCCATCGTACATACCCGATACGAGCATAGGCAAGTCCAGCCGCGGCTGTGACTATCGTTGCGACAATGAGGGGAAACAAAAGGGCCAAGCCGACGATGGCCAACGATGCGACGAACTGAATGACCAACCCATTCCGTACGTGATCGGCTCGCATCCAGCGAATCAAACGCCGACTCGTGTCTCGGAAGTCGCCATCGACCCGAACGGTTACTTGCATCGATTGTATCATATAGGCGTCCCCAACATGCTCGTGGAGGACATTATCGTCGCTTATACATTGTCGAAGCTCCGCCACGAATTGATCGACGGAAATATCCAGATCGTCACGTGTGAACGTTACGCCGCCGCCCCAGGGATAGCCTCCTTCGCCATCCCCCCAAAAGATCCCGTTTTGGAGTCCAAAGAGAAGTAGACCGACCGGTTCGAACAGGCGCCACCAGCCACCACCGGAGAATATCGGCTGTACCGCCGCTGGGCCGTATTTTTCGCCATACGCGACCAGACTATCGATCCAATCGTCACCCCGGTCGTAATCGTCATCCGACCAAATAAACCGGTCATGGGTGGCCCGTTCCATCCCGTAGGCGATAGCATTCGCCTTCGCCGCACATCCCTCAGGCTCACCAGCGACCAAAATCTCGACATTCTCCGGTGGATCATAGCTTGCCACCGGGTCGTCCTCGGTATCACAGATGACCAACAGCTCGTCTTCGGAATGAAGCTGTGCCGCGAGCTGCTCGCAAGCACGGTTCCACCTGATAGTCGGGAGCAACACGCTCACCGGATATCGATCGCTCACGCTCGAAGGCCCCGATTCCAAATAGGAACCGGCTGTCAATTAGTTCCTTTCTCTGGGGGATGACTCCTTGTCGTGGACGGCCGGCAGACGATTGTCGTCTCGCTATTTCTGGTGGACGTATTCCTGACGGATCGAGTTACCGGGGTGCCCTATCACATTGCCGGCGGTCGGTTCCCGCTCAGTATTTCGGATCCGCGCCGGTGACCTCGTAAATGTCCTCCATCAACCGGTCGCGCTCGGCCTGCCAGTCGGCGAGTGCGTCCGGGCTGGTCGGATAGGCTTCGTAGTGCTCTAACAGTGCGTCGGCGTGCTGTTTGGTCTGATAGAACGTGTAGATGACGTCCCAGTAGCCAAACGCCTTGAGCGCGGTCTTGAGCTTCAGCCACCAGCCGACGTTGGTGCTCCCGGAATACAGCGCCTCCGAGAGCTTCGCGGTCGGCAGCGCCGCGAGCAGTCCCATCAGATCGTCGACATCGACGGCGGTCGAGAGGATGTTATAGACATCGAGGCCGGCATACCGCGCGCCGAAGTGGTCCATCACCTGTTCGTTGTACGCCCAGAGCGTCGCCTCGCTCGGGTCCTCGTCGGCGACGGCGTCGATGGCCTGTTCGGCGGCGTACTTGCCGGCATACGCGGCGCCAGCGATCCCGCCCCCGGTTGTTGGGTTGACGTGGCCGGCGGCGTCCCCGACCGCCATGAACCCGGGGGCGACCGCCGAGTCGTACGGCCGCCGGGTGGGCAGTGCTGCCCCGAGTTTGTCCTCGACGGTCGCGTTCTCGAACTCCGGGCGTGAGCGGAGGTCGTCACGGAGGTCATCGACCAGTGTCATCGGTTCCTCGTTCATCTGAAAGCCCAGCCCGACGTTGATCTCAGTACCCGTCCGTGGGAAATACCAGAGATAGCCCGCCGCCCGTTTGGTCGGTTTGAACACCAGGGCGTCCTTCCAGGGGACTTCCTCCTCGACGGTGACGATCTCCCGGTAGGCCGAACAGAACTGCGAGTAGGTGACGTTGGTATCGAAGGTCGCGTCCTCGAGGTCGGCCTCGTCCTGGAGAATCGACAACGAGCCCGCCGCGTCGATGGTGACCGGTGCCTCGTAGATCATCGGCTCGCCGTCCTGGACGGCTTTGACGCCGATAATCCGGCCGTCGTCGTCCTGTCGGACGGTCTGAACAACGGTGTTGTAGTGGATGTCGGTGCCGGCGTTTTCCGCGCCTTCGATGATCCGCTGGCCGTATTCCCAGCGATCGATCACCGCCAGCTCGCCCGGCACCGGGATCTCTAAGACCTCGTCTTCCTGTGGGATCTCGAACCGGCCGTGATCGACGCTCGTGTTGGTGAACGCCGCCTGAAGCTGTGATTTCGGGATCGCCTCGGGGAATTGATCGGCCCCCTTCAGTGCGTCACCACAGGCGATGTGACCGGCCTCCTCCTCGGATTTGCGTTCGAGCATCACCACGTCGAGCCCCGCGTTGGCCGCCGTCGCGGCTGCATAACATCCGCCGGTACCCGCTCCCACGACGATGAGGTCGTACGCCTGGGTCGCCATTGTCATGGGTTGGTTGGCGTGACGAGAAAACTCTTTATCACGCCGGATGGCCTCCGGCTCCGACAGGTGATTGGGCTGGCCCCGTTTACGGACGAACAAGCTGAGCGCTTCGGGGCTTGACCTCGAGGCAGTTCACTCGATCCGGAGCGGCCGCAGGCAGTCGAGCACCATCCCGATCCCGCCCTCGGCGACGGCTGTCCCGACGCTCGTTGGTTGATACTCCCGGAGCCACTCCTCGAAGGCGTCCATCGCGTCGAAGTACTCGAGCATGTTCGGATGGACGAGAAATCCCTCCGCACCGGTTTCGGCCTGTTCGGCCAGCCGGTCGAACGTCTCCGCCGGCGTGTGGCCGTCACCCAGCAGGCCCAGGTCGTAGGGGTTCGCCGGTTCGATCAGAGTGAGTTCGTCCGGGACGGTGGCGTCGGTCCGCCCGAAGACCCATTCCAGCCCGGCGTCGGCGACCGCCTGAAGCGTCGGGGCGTTCATCCGCTGGAGTGGGGCGAAAAACCCCGCCGGTGTGACGCCAGCCGCCGATTCGATCGCCTCGACACCGGTCATGACGTTCTCCCGGGCGAGGTCGGCCGGCAAGTCTCCGCAGGCGACGTGGCGGTGGCCATGGAGCACGAGCTCGTGGCCGTTTGCGTCGAGCTCATCGATGATATCGGCCCGATCCTCCGCATCCCGTCCCAAGACGGCGATCGATCCGTCGGTGTCGGTTGTATCGAGCAACGATGACAGACCGCGGAAGTCGGCGGCCTCGTACCGTCCGAGGTTGTGATACGCCCGGGCCTTCAGCGTCCGTTCGTTGACGCCATCGGCGAGTACGGAGAAATACGTCTCGACCTCTCGTTGCTGGAGTGGTGTCACCGTTTGCATACATCCCGACGGTCAGCCAGCGGGCCTAAATCCTTCGTCGCGGCGTCGGCGGACGATCCGGGGGACGAATAAAGAGTTTTGACGGTGACCGTAATACACCGGGCCATGGCCGAGTACACCGTCGAGTTCGTCGGGACCGGCGAGACAATCCGGATCTCGGAGAAGGAGACGATCCTTCGGGCCTGTATCGACGCCGGGATCGCCCAGGAGTACTCCTGTCGGGTCGGGATGTGTCTGGCCTGCTCGGCGAAGATCATCGACGGCGAGGTCACCCAACCGGCTGCCCGGGGACTGACCGAGGCCGAGAAGGAGGACTACGCGTTGACCTGTATGGCCCGCCCCCAGAGCGATCTCACACTCGATCGGGGCAAGTATCCTCCAAGCATCGAAGCCGACGCAATCGATGCCGCTGATTCGGACGGGCAAGCGGCGGCTGATGACTAATCTTCATCGCTAACTACGGCCGGTTTGCTATCTGTCACAAGGAGAGCATCCCGCCGTTGACGGCGGGCATGAATCCGTCACCTCCCGGACGATCTATCTTTATTACTCAGCTGCTGAGTTTATTAGACGACCGGACCGGCGATTTCTCATGTTGCTGTTGGGAGAGATCGATCGCCGATCACGCGAGCAGCTGCAATCCCTTTACTGAGTAAGCTGAAACGGAGCGTGAACGGCGCTAACCTCTGATTAACTAAACGATACCCTTCGGAAGTGCGCCGGGAGGGTCTATGAAACGGCGTCAGGCGCTCAGACGGATCGGCGTATCGGCCATCGCACTCACCGCTGGCATCCCACCCGTCTCACGGGCGGACCCGCCATCGGGGAGCGGACCACCCGCTGACATCGTCGTCCCGGATGATCACTCGACGATTCAAGACGCAGTCGATGCGGCTGATTCCGGTGACACGGTGGTGGTTGACGGCGGGACATACCGCGAACAGGTGCTCATCGACAAAGACCTCGAGCTCAACGGACAGAACGGCGCAACGATCGAGGCACTCGATAGCCTACCGACGTACACGATCGCCGAAAGCCTCTCGACGTGGGCTCCAATGGTCTTCGCCTACGGCGGGAGCATCTCCAGTGGGGAGGTCTCCGGATCTGATACCATCGATGTCGACCTGTCCGGCTTCGAGATCGATGGCCGCGGCGACACGGGCCAGTCGGGGCGGAAAACCGCTGTCATCTACCGGAATGTTAAGGATTCCTCACCGTCGTCGGTGACGGACAACACCGTGATCGATATGGGAGCCCCGGGTAGCTCGATCGGAATCGTCGCCTATGGCGATTCGGACGTTCGTGTCGAGGATAACTCCCTGGCCGGCTTCGGGCGTGGTGGGATCGGCGCCAACGGCGACGGCGGTGATCATCCATCGCCGAACATGGTCGTCCGGAACAACGAGATCGATTCCCAGTCCGATGCGGGTGGATCTGCGCCCAACGGTGTCCAGATCGGATTCGGCGCGACAGGCCAGGTGATGGGGAACACGATCAAGAACTGCCGGTATGCCGAAGATCTCGCCGGACTGTTCCAGTCCTCGGGTGTCCTGATCTTCGAGAGCGATGATGTCACTGTCCAGGGGAATACCTTGGAGAACAATGATGTCGCCGTCGCGGCATCGGCGTGGGGGTGGTTCCTCGACTCGGCGAACAACAACACGGTGACCAAAAACGAGATCGCGGACGCGCTGATCGGCGTGAATCTCCGAGCGACCGCGTGGGATCAGGACGGTGGGCTGGCGTTCTTCACGAACCAAAATCCCGAGGTAAACAACAACGAGGTCGTCAACAACGACATCGACGACCCTGACGACGGCCCTGACGGACAAATCGGTATCGCCGTCGAGAGTAACGATCAGAACGAGGACGACGACTACGATCCGGAAGTGGAGAACAACAAGCTGATCCGGAACTCGATCACCGGATTTGACGAACAGATCTCCGACGAGGGAACGAACACGAAAATCAATGCGATCGAGCCCTGATCGGCGGTCGACGGGACAGTGACGTCGGCTCGCTCAATCGATCTGCTTTCGTTTCTGATCGGGGTGATCGGAGATGAAGACGGTTGTTTCGTCGGGGATGTCCTCGGTGATCCAGGAATTCGCCCCGATGCTGACATGATCGCCGATCGTGATCGCGCCTAGGATCTCGGCGCCGGCCCCGATCACGACGTGATCACCGATATCGGGATGTCGCTTGTAGCCTTTCTTCAGCATGTTCTCCTCGTCTTCCTCCTCTTCGAAGTGTAGGGCTCCGAGCGTCACGCCCTGATAGATCCGGGCCCAGTCGCCCACAGTCGCCGTCTCGCCGATGACGACGCCGGTTCCATGGTCAATGAAGAAATACTCCCCGATTTCGGCCCCGGGGTGGATGTCGATGCCCGTCTCGGTCTTTGCGTATTCGGTGAGTTCTCGGGCGTATTGAGCGAGTCCTTCTCGATAGAGGGCGTGGGCGACCCGCTGGACGAGGATCGCGTGAAAGCCGGGATACGAACGGATGACCTCTAGATAGCTCTTGGCCGCCGGGTCGCCCTTGTAGGCGGCTTCGATATCCTTTTTGAGCGTTTCTCGGACCGTCGGCAGTCGATCGAGGACGGTATCGATCCGATCGGTACTATCCTCCTCCGTGTAGGGCGCTGAGCCGAGATGGAAGAGGTCACCGAGTTCGTTGAGGTGGTTCGTGAGTTTCGATCGATCGTCAAGCAACTCGGCGGCATTCCAACACCGCGGGAACAGTAGCCGCTTGAGGAGAGTCACCTCATCGCGGAGATGCTCCCGACGCGGGAACTGCAGCGATGTTTGGGTCGGATAGGGCGTTTCGTCACCCGCATACGAGTCCATCAACCCCTGAGCAGCATCCCCAGTGTACTCGTAACTCATCCAATTATCCGTACGGCTGGTGCGTACTTATCCCGATTCGTATCGGTAACACTCTCATTGGAAGCGAACCACATTCGTCTTCGGTCATCCCGTGTATCAACGAGGACGTCAGGCAGTCAGTCGGTCGACCTGTTCGCCACACGCGGTACATGAGAGGAGATAATCGCCATCGACCACTTCGAACGAACGGTCGCTCTCCTCACCACAGGCGGGACATTCCTCGCTGATAATGGCTCCGTCCTCGGTTTTGGGTGCACCCACGGCGATGACTCGGGCCGGATCATCACCGATCGCGATCGCCTTATTCGGCGCGTCGGGCGGGATGAACAGCGCTTCGCCGGCTCGGACTTCCATCGTCCCGTCGGCCGTCTCGACCTCGAGTCTCCCGTCGAGGAGATAGAAGAGTTCCTCGTGATCCGGATGGCGGTGATACCCCCACGGGAGCTGTTCGCCCGGCTCCGCGACATAGAGGTTGAACCCGAATTCGGTGGCACCGACGGCCTCGTCGACTTCCTTTTTGTGGCGGGTCGGGTTCGGCGTGTCGGGGAGGTCCTCGACGGTGACTTTCCGATAGTCGGTCATGGATGGGGTTATGGATAGCGCGCCTATGAACGTGGGTATTTGTCGAAGCGGGTGCTCGGAAGTGGTTCTTAAAATGTTAGTGGCGTTTATTTATCCCGGTGAGCTATCCTCGGGTATGGCGTACCGACTCGTCCGGGCGATACCGAACCGTGATCGCCTTCCCGAGCTGCGTGAACGGCTCGATAACGAGGAAATCGAGGCGATGGATCCGTTCGGTCGGGCGATGACGACGGCGCTGGATCGGGCCCGTTACGATCCCGATACCGAGGCGGCCGTCTGGATCGAGGAGGATTACTGTTCGCCGCCGCTTTCCATGGAGCGGGAGGCCGTCCTCGATGAGTACTTCGACTCACGGACCGTGGTCGAGCCGGATGTCGATCCGGAGGCTGAATGGGCACGGCTCGAGTCGTTGCCGGGGCTATGGGAACAGCTCCCGGCCGAAGCTTGAGCATCCCGGGGCATCGGCTACAAACCGAACGACGCCGACGATACTATCGGTAAATCGGACGGATTTTTATCGGCGGTCCGGTGGGGCCAGTATGGATCGGAACGACCGCGCGCTGACGGCGTTTACGATGATCGGGCATGCGATGTTTCATACGCATGAACTGGTCATTCCGATCTTCGTCGTCATTTGGCTAGACGTCTTCTCGACGACGCCGGCGGTCATGGGAACGATCGTCGGGATCAGCTACGCCCTGACCGGTATCGGAGCCGTTCCTAGCGGGCTGTTGGCCGACCGGTTCAGCTCGAAGCGGCTCATCATCGTCTGTCTCCTCGGTATGGGCGGAGCCTTTCTGCTGTTGAGCGTCGTGCCGAATTTCGCTCTCTTGGCGGCCGGACTGTTCCTGTGGGGCGTGGCCGCAAGTATCTATCATCCGGCCGGGCTGGCGTTGCTCAGCCGCGGAGCCAAAGAGCGGGGGACGGCCTTTGCCTATCACGGCGCGGCGGGAAATGTGGGTGTCGCGACCGGACCCCTGTTGGCGGCGGTCCTGCTGGTCTTTTTCGACTGGCGGGTCGTCGCCGGACTGCTCGTTGTTCCGGTCGTTATCGCGGCGGTCCTCGCCTTCCGCTTGCAGTTCGACGAAACCGCCGGCAGCCTTGCCCGAGCGACCGATGCGGAATCGGCGGCTGTCGAATCCGGACAATCCCTCCAGCTTTCGGCGTTTCTCGCCAATTCCCGACGGCTCCTCTCAGGGGGCTTTCTGTTCGTCTTAGCGATCGGGATCCTCTATGGCGCGTACTACCGCGGCGTCTTTACCTTCCTCCCTGACATCCTAGCTGATCTGCCGTTTTTCGATCCGATGATCGTCTTCGATCGGCCGATCGAACCGAGCCAATACGTCTACTCAGGACTGTTGATCCTCGGCGGTGTCGGCCAGTACGCTGGCGGTAAACTCGTCGATCGGGTCATGGCCGAGCATGCGTTGATCGGCGGGTACGTTGCTCTCACCGTGATCGCCGTGGTATTCATCCCATCGGCGGATGTCGGGCTGTGGCCGCTACTCGGTGTCGCGGGTGTCCTTGGCTTTCTCCTCTTTATGATCGCGCCGATCAACCAAGAGACGATTTCGAAATATTCGCCGGCGGACGTTCGTGGGTTATCCTTCGGGTTTACCTACACCGCGATCTTCGGCATCGGGGCGATCGGGGCGAGCATAGCGGGCGTCATCCTGACGCGATCGACCCCGACCGTTCTGTTTTTCGTGATCGCGAGTATCGCCGCAGTGGCGGCCCTGTTAGGCGTCTATTTGCTCTATTATGACACATCGATGACCACCGAATCAACGACCAGTGGATAACTTCGTTCGAAGCGTTCGGCGCTGCCGTTAGTCGCCCCGCTTTTCCGTCGGCACGGCGGTCGCCGCACAGTTGTTCGGCCCGAGCTCTAACTCGAAGGCCTGTTCCTCGGATGCGGCCTGCTGGCCGAGGTTGATCGCGATGATCTCCTCGAAATTCGCCGGTCGTGGCGGCATGTCCGATTGGATGTATTCCACGAAGGTGTCGCGATCCATCGCCAGGACCGGTAGCCGTTCGCGCAGCCTTTCGAGCGTCGCCGTGTAGGACCCGTCGGCGGCTGGTTCTGCGGCCTCGCTGGTGTGGCCGGGCGCGACGATCGTCTTGGGAGTGTACGTGAGCAATCGTTCGTGGAGCGTTTCGTAGAGCTGGGTTGCCAGTGCTTCGGTACCGGCATCGTCGTGTTCGAGATCCGGCCGGGCGACGCTTTCGAGAAAGAGACTATCGCCGGTCAGAAGCACCGATTCGTCGATTTCGATCGCCATCATACCGCTCGTGTGCCCGGGAGCATAGCGGGCTCGCACCGTTGCCCCCCCGATGTGGAGGACCTCACCATCGGCGAGCGGCTCCACGTTGAATTGGACGCCCCGTTCGATCGCAGTCCGGGACATATACGGCGTTGCGCCGGTCTGTTCGGCCGTTGCCCGAAGACCGCTGACGTGATCAGCATGGACGTGGGTGTCGATCACATACTGGAGCGTCGCGCCCGCCGCGGCGGCGTCATCGGCGTAGCGGTCAGTGAACGCCCGGAGTGGATCGATGACGGCCGCCTCCTCCCCGGCAACGATCATATACGCCAGACACCCGCTCGATGGTCGATAGTACTGATACACCGTCGCCGATCCGGGTGTCGACAGCTCCGTGGCCGTGTAGACGGTTGCCCATCCGGTCATCCCGTCGGCCAGGTTTACCGCCTCGATGCCCTCCCCCCGGAGCAACTCGGCGACATAGGCACTGGCCTCCCCGCGACCACAGACGGCGACTATCGGGTCATCGAGGCCGGTCTCGGCGAATCGCTCGGCGACGGTATCGTGGATCTCCGCCTGGACGAATTCGATGTATGGTACAGTCACCGATTGGACGCTCGGACCGGAGATCCGCCACGCTTCGACCTCGTCGCGGTTGCGGACATCGAGGAGATGTACCGGCTCGCCAGCCTTGAGCCGCTCGTAAAGTGTTTCCGGCGCCATCGACGGGACCGTCCCGTCTGGTTCCGGATATGGACCCTCATCCATGAAGGATAGCTAGCTCCCGACCGAAAATAAGCACCCCGTCCCCCGGAATTGGATGTCATCCCATGGGAGCTACGTTCAAATCACATCCCAACCAAGTATCGGGTATGGATGCCCCGGCATTCGTCGAGACGATCGAAACGGCGATGGCAACCGAACTGAACCGTCTCGGGTCACAGAAGCTCCTGCTTGCCCTCACTGGTGCTGACTTGGAACGGGAGACGATCCTCCAGGTCGTCGTGACTGACGGGATCGCTGCCCGGGAGCTCTATGAGAGCTGGGCGACCGGAGCGTCGACGTCGGCGTTCGTCGAGGCGATCAGAGCGGCTGCCGATCGCGAGGAGGATCACCTCGATCGGCTTGAGGACGAATTCGATATCACGACGACTCCATCGTTCGACCGGCCACCCGTATATACACACCTCCAGGAATATACGACACCGATCGAACGAACTGCCGGCGGGTTGGTCGCTCTCCCAATGCTTCGGATGCGGACCTACAACCAGGTCGTCGGGTTTTTCATCAACGAAGCCGCGCCGGGACCGACGGATGTCTTTCGGGATCTCAAGGCTGAGACCGAGACGGCCATCACCGACGGTGCTGCCGTTCTCGCCGAGCTGTGTACCGACGAGACGGACCAGGAGCGGGCACGATCGGCAGCCGAAGCGACCATTACGGCCGCGTATGAAAGCTACGCCGAGACGCTTGAAGGGATGGGACTCGATCCACGACCGATCTGCTGACGCGTCCATCCCGTCTGTGCATACCCGTCGCACGGCCACGGTATGGTTAACCGGCTCTCCCCCGTCCTTACAGCTATGCGACGTACGCTTTCCCGACGGACTTTTCTAGCCGCCGCCGGCACGACTGCGCTCGCCGGCTGCCTCGGTGGGGGTGATAACACCGATGGCGCTTCCGGCGATCAGTCGACGGCGACGCCGACCGCAACTGAGGGCAGTACAACGACTGCATCCGGGACGACAAGTGGTGGCACGAACGGTGGTCCGCCGCTCGCCGAGCAGCAACTGCCGCTGATGTATGACCTCGATACACTTAAGGAGGAGATCTCCTCCGGCGGCGTTCCCAAGGACGGCATCCCATCGATCGACTCACCGACGTTTATCTCGCCGGAGAAAGCAAACAAATTCCTCGAGGACGGCGATATCGTCTTCGGTCTCGTCCACGGCGATGGTGTCAAGGCCTATCCCCAGAAGATCCTGGTCTGGCATGAGATCACCAACGATACCATCGATGGGACACCGGTTAGCGTGACCTACTGCCCGCTGACCGGCACGGCGATGGGGTTCTATCGCGGCGATACCACGTTCGGAACGTCGGGACGACTCCTCAATAACAACCTCGTCATGTACGACCGCGATACCGATACGTGGTACTCACAGATCCTCGCCACTGGCGTCAAAGGCGAGCTGACGGGCAACTCCCTCCAGGAATTCCGGGTGATCTGGACGACATGGGGAAAATGGAAGGCCGCCCATCCGGATACGAAGGTCCTCTCGAAGGACACCGGGTACGCGCGTGATTACAACTCCGACCCCTATGGGTCCTACAATCCAAGGCGAGGCCATTACGCCGACGGGAGCACGATGTTCCCGCCGTTGGTTGAGGACGACCGGCACCATCCAAAGGACATCTTCATGGGGACGCGGTCGCGTGACGGGGCGATCGCGTTCAAGAAACCGACCGTCCGCAAACAGGGTCTGGTGACCGGTTCGGTGGGTGATGTCCAGTATCTCGCCGTCCATGACGACACCTTCGATACCGTTTACGTCTACCGCAATCCCGACGAACAGTCGTTCTCGATCACCGACAACGAGGTCACAGGGCCCGATGGCCAGACCCACGCGCCGGACAACCTCCCGCTAGAGCGGGTCTACAGCTTCGATGCGATGTGGTTCTCTTGGATCGGGCTCTACCCGGAGAGTGTCGTCGTTGCTTAATCCCATGTCTGAGACTGCACCAACCTCACAGAACGTCTTCGAGCGAACCATACAGGCGATCCGGGTAGTCTTCCGCCGCACCGACTCCCGACTCGTCGTCCTCGGAAGCCTGCTCGGCTACCTCATCGTCTATCTCTTCGCGGTCGGCGATCTCGCGCTGACCGGCAGCGGTGAGATCTCGATGTTCGTCGTCTCCGAACCCTTCGAGATGATGACGCGGTCGATGGGGTTCGGTCGGTTCCAGCCGATCGCCCGGGCCGAGGTCCTCTCGCTGACGTTCCTATTCTCGCCGATCAACACGGGGCTTGCACTTCTGCTTGCTGGCTTGGTCGCCATCAACTTCGGGCTGACCTACCTCGGATTGGTCCAGCCGAAGGCGTGTGGGCTTGAGGCCTCCACCGGCGTGTTCGCCGGTATTCCGGCCCTGCTGTCGGGGGCCGCCTGCTGTGGTCCAGTCATTCTCATTATATTGGGCATTCAAGCGACGAGCACGTTGATCACCGCCTTCCAGTGGTTGGTGCCGGTGGCGGTCGTCTTGCTCGTCGGGAGTCTGTTGTTGATCGGCCGGCAGGTCGATCCGACGTTGCTCTGATAGAGGTACGAGCGCATACCCCCGCCTTCAACGACCGGTGGATACCGTACCGATCCTGGATTAAGGCTGATACCTCCTCAAAGCACGTCGATCTCCTCGAGCGTCGTCTCAAGCGTCGCCACCTCTTCGGCATCGAACGCCCTGAGGGGGCATCGGAGCCCACCGCCATTGAATCCGCGCAATCTGAGAGCCGTCTTGACCCCAGCCATGTATGGGCCCGCCTTGAGTGCCTGTCTGATCTCGAAGATCGTACTCTGAATCTTCCGTGCCCGTGGCTCGTCGCCGGCATCATAGGCCTCATACAGGCCGACAACCAGCTCCGGAAAGACGTTCGCGACCGCACTCACCGCGCCGGCACAGCCGATCTCAAGGCCGGCGAACAGCAACGAATCGGATCCAACGAGGGCCGTCAGCTCTGGATTCCGATCGATGGCCTGTCCGAGCCATGGTATGTCCTTGCTTGAATCCTTCATCCCGGCAGTTCCGTCCATTGCAGCGATAGCGTCGAGCGTCTCCAATGCCAGCGTGTTCCCCGTCCGTCCCGGGATGTGATAGATGTATACCGGCAGATCAATTGCCTCGGTGACACGACGATAATGCTCGACGGCAGCGGTGTGATCGAGCGGGTAGTAGTACGGGGTGACGACGACCACGCCGTCGGCGCCGACCGACTCGGCGTGTTCGGCGTGGCTGATCGTTCGTCGGGTACTCGGCGCGCCAACCCCAGCGATCACTGGCACCGTATCGATCGCCTCGACGACCGCCGTCACGACGCGATCCCGTTCGGCATCGCTCAGGAGCGCGAACTCGCCGTTGGTCCCAAGGGGGAAGACACCGTGGACACCGCTATCGACGACGAACTCGGCATGGGCGACGGTTGTCTCGATGTCGAGTGTCTCGGACTCGTCGAAGGCCGTTATCGTCGGAGGCACCACGCCGTGGAGATCGAGCGGATCGGCAACACCGGGCATGGGCGCGTGATCGGTCATAGCCATCCGATCACGGCCGGTATAGGTAGCTTCTGTGGTCGAATTCTCGGTCGGCCTGCGGCGGGTGGGATACGACACGGTAGCTCATCGATTCGGTTCTCGTTGCCGTTATGAGTTCTCGATCGAACCGTAGGGAGAGTATGGGCAGACCCTATATCTGTCGGGCCCATATGGGGCTGTACATTATGACATACGACGGCGCGAATGGGATGGCTGCCATATCGGAGCATCACTCATGACTAACCGGGTCTTTCATCTCCACTCAACGCTCGAACTTCCCCTTGCGGATCTCCGGGAATTCCTCGATGACGCCGATCTACCCGATGGCATCGTTGACATCGAGTTCACCCAGCGGAACAACACGCTGATCATCCGAGCGATCCCCGAAGACGGCTCCATCAGCAAGTACACGCCGACGGCGCAGATCAAGGGAACCGCAACCACTGCCCGGGTCCCCGATGAGGCCGCCGATCCGATCCCGCCGTCCGAACAGGACGAACTGGTCTGGAGCGACGAACCCGAGCAACCGATGAAAACCATCGATATGGCGGCATTCAAGGGCCATCATGAGACGATCCTCCAGAACACGGCCCTCCAGTTCCCGATGTTTCAGTTCCTCTGCGCCCTCGCCCGACAGGCCGATGGTGTTCTGACCGCCATCATTGCCGAGGACGGGGTCCTCGAATCGATCCGGATCGTCGACGGCGAGGAACAGCCAACCACGATCGAAGTCGTTGAGGAACCCGATGATTCGGCCGAAGATTCCGGAGTTGACTGGCAGAACAACGAGTACATCAACTGATTCACTCATCCGGGTGTGTGAACGATTCACGGTTTCGCGGGATCCCAAAAGGCATTTATCCGATTATAATTATATCTAATTATATCGATGAGCGTAGATTTCCCCGACTATCTGTCCGTCGATTACAGCGATGGCGAGGGACAGGATCCGGCCGACTACCCGACCCTTGAGGACAAGATCGAGAAAGCGATCGACGTCACACAGCAAGGGCTCGAACAGTACGAAAACCCCGCCGTCATGTGGACTGGCGGAAAGGATTCGACGCTGACGCTGTATTTCGTCAAGGAAGTCGCCGAGGAAATGGGCTATGAGATGCCGCCAGTCGTGTTCATCGATCACTACCAGCATTTCGATGAACTCATCGACTTCGTCAAGCGGTGGGCTGATGAATGGGGTCTCGAGGTCATCTGGGCCCGTAACGAGGACGTCGGCGACTACGTCGAGGAACACGGACTGACCCCCGGCGATGAAATTCCGGTCGCGGACCTCTCCGAGCACAACCAACACCACATCCGCAACATCCTCGAATACGAGGAAGACAGTTTCCCGTTCCTGCTTGACACCTACGTCGGCAACCACCTACTGAAGACCGTCGCGCTCAACGACGCGATCGAGGAGTACGAGATCGACGGGATCATCTCGGGCGTCCGCTGGGACGAGCAGGAGGCTCGGGCGGATGAGACCTTCTTTTCGGCCCGTCACGATCCCGATATCTATCCGCCACACGACCGGGTCCAGCCGATCCTCCAGTTCGCTGAGCGGGATGTCTGGGACGCCTACTGGCACTACGTCGTACCCGACACCGTCGAGGGCTATCCCGACGAGGGCTATGTCCCCCAGGATTTCGACGACATCCCCAACGATCTCACCGTCGACGATCTCCCGGTCAGCCCGAAGTACTTCGAGGGGTTCCGGTCGCTCGGCAGCGAGGTCTCGACGGAGAAATCGGATCCTGAGCCCGCGTGGCTCCAGAACCTTGAGGACACCACCGAGCGCGCCGGGCGCGCCCAGGACAAGGAAGACCTGATGGAACGTCTGCGCGATCTGGGCTATATGTAGGCATCGAGCCGGCTTGTCGGGCCATCGTTGTTTGTCGGATCTCAGTCTCAGTACAGTAGCCCGCCGAGTGGGACTTCTTCGTCGGGCGTTACCAAGACCGGATAGCCATCATCGCCAGGGACCCCGACGGTCAGTACCTCCGATTCGAACCCCGCGATATTGACGATTCCGAGACCGGTCGCACACAGCACCTGTTCGCCGATGATCGCCTCGGGTTCGTGATGATACCCGAGTTGAGCGGCCGACTGGACGTCCTGATCGCCCAGATCGATCCAGAGCTTGAACAGCTCGGGTTTGCGGGCCTCTTCGAACCGTTCGGCCTGGTTGATGCGTCCCACTTTGATCGTACTCTCTAAGGGGGTTTCCGACATGTCCGAATCATCGCCAGCGGACGGGAAAACCCTTTCAGAGTCGATCGATCACCCGTCGGCCGCTTCACGATCGCCGCTCGCGTCCGCATCCGACGGTCTGACCACGTTGGCGAGCGTGACGACGATCCCGAGGAACCATCCGATCGGCACCGCCAACCCGAACCACATCCCGACGTAGGCGAATCCTTCAAGGCTGAATCGGGCTCGTAGATAGGTGGCGATCCCGCCGACGATGAGGACGTGATCCAACAGCCAGACCGCGATCGACTGGCTGCTTGGGAAAACGACCGCCGCCAGCGTCGGGGAGTACAAAGCGGCGACGACTGGGGGGAGAAAGATCGCAGTCATCGCGGCTGGATAGGCGAACACCACCGTGATGACGCGGCCGTCCAGTCGCCAGAACAGCACGGCGAATACTGCTGCGACAGTCGCGACGCTCCCCGCCGCGGCCACGGCGATGAATCCCGTCGTCGTGAACCGATACCGTGCGAGGACCGTCAGCCCACCCCAGGCGATCACCGAGACGATCACGACCCCGACGATCCCCAGGCTCGCGGCGGTGTGGCTGATCCGCCGGGTGTAAAACCGGGTCGCAAAGCCGACCACCGCCAGCGGATACAGCACCGTGATGGCGATCGCTCCTAAGACCGCCCAGAGGTTATACAGCACACGCCCGAGGGTCGTCTGTGGGCGCCACCGGCCCAGTACCGAATGAGCTTCCTCTCGTTGTCGTGGATAGCGCAGGGCCATCCAGGTGTTATGCAGTCGTCGGAGATCGATCCGGATCGCCGTCACCAGGCCCTGCCTCTCACCCGTCGCCATGATCTGGTCGCGGTCTATCGTAACTCGGCCATCCCTCAAATCGGTTCGGGTCCGTCGGCTCGATGACGGATGGAACCATAGGCTACCGGAATCATTTCATCAGTCGCAGGTAGCTATACGAACCGTTCGCTCGACCGGATCGACGAACGGGGATCGTTAGTAGAATTCCCGCACTAGGTCCATCGCGTCTTCTGGGGCGCCGTCAGGAATCTCCGCCATGTTTGCATCGATCCCGTGGCGCTGTTCGTATGGGACGGAGTGTTCGTCCTGATAGAGGATCCCTTGATACTCCTTATCCCGGTCGAGGATTCGTTCTTTGGCCTGATCGTAATCGCCGGCGTCGTGGTCGGTCTCCTCGAGGTCGACGATCGAATCCCGGAAGTAGTCGTAGGTGTCGACGTCGTTGAACGTCACACACGGACTGAAGACGTTGACGAAGCCGAACCCGTCGTGTTCGATCGCCTGCTGGACCAGCTCGGTGTGCCGTTGTGCGTCGGAGGCGAACGACTGGGCGATGAAGGTCCCGCCGGCCGCAAGCGCCAGTGCCAGCGGATTGATCGGCTGTTGTTTCGGGCCATCCGGGGAGGTCGCCGTCTCGAAGTCCTCGCGGCTCGTCGGGGAGAACTGCCCCTTGGTCAGGCCGTAGATCCGGTTGTCCATGACGATGTAGGACATATCGATGTTCCGTCGCACCGCGTGGACGAAGTGGCCGGCACCGATCGAGTAGCCGTCACCGTCCCCGCCGGCGACCATCACTTCCAGTTCGGGATTGGCGAGCTTGACACCCGTCCCGACCGGGAGGGCCCGTCCGTGGACGCCATGCAGTGCATACGAGTGCATGTAGGTCCCGATCTTGCCCGAACACCCGATCCCGGCAACGATGAACGTGTTGTCGGGATCGTTGCCGGTGTTGGCGAGCGCTTTCATCATACCGTTCATCGTGCCGAAGTCCCCACATCCGGGGCACCAGGTCGGCTGTTTGTCCGATTTGAAATCGGTGAATCTGACCTCGGAACTCATGCTGTAACCTCCGTGCCTTCGGTGAGTGCTGTTTCGATCTCCTCGGCGAGTTCGTCCGCTTTGTAGCGAACGCCGTTGTATTTCGTCACCCGATCGACCCGGGTGAGTGTGTCATGTTCGATGAGGTCGGCGAACTGCCCTGAGGCGTTACACTCGACGACGATGACGTCCGTGGCGGCCGAGACAGCGTCGGTGAGATCCGGTCGGGGGGAGATATATGGAACCGAGATGAACCGGATCGGTTCATCGATGAAATCCATCGCTTCGAGCATCGCACCCTCGTTCGACCCCCAGGAGATGACCAGGGTGTCGGCGTCGGGATCGCCGAACTCGCGGTAGTCCCAGGTTTCTTCCTGCTCTGCCGTGTCGACTTTCCGCTGGCGCTTTTGGACCTGTTTGACGCGCATGTCGGTGTCCTCGGTCCGCCGGCCGAGCTCGTCGTGTTCGAGCCCGGTGGTCATGTGGGCGCCGTCGGTGACGCCGGGGATCGTCCGCGGGCTGATCCCGTCGGGCGTGTCGGCGTGGGGCTGAAACCGCCCCTGCTCGTCGGTCCAGGCCTCGATCTCGGCGTCGTCGGTGATGAGGGTCCCCCGGTCGATTTCGACCTGATCCATGTCGAAGGTGTCGGGCTCGAAGGTCTGTTCGGTCACGGCCAGCGAAAGGTCGGCGGTGAGATAGACCGGAAGCTGGTATTTCTCGGCCAGGTTGAACGCCTCGACAGTCTTCCAGAAACACTCCGAGACGGTCGTTGGCGCGACGATGAACCGCTCGGATTCGCCGTGACTGCCGTACAGCATCATGTTCAGGTCGCCCTGTTCCTGTTTGGTGGGCATCCCCGTCGAGGGGCCCGAACGCATGATGTTGGCGACGACCAGCGGTGTCTCGCTGGTCGCGACCAACCCGAAGGTCTCGGCCATGAGATCGATTCCCGGTCCGGAGGTCGCCGTCATCGACCGGGCACCGGCGCGGGCGGCCCCAAGCGCGAGATTGATCGCCGAGAGCTCGTCCTCGGCCTGGACGACGTGGCCGCCGTACTGCTCGATGCGACCGGTGAGATACTCCATGACATCTGTGGCGGGCGTGATCGGATAACCGGCATAGAATCGACAGCCGGCGGCGATCGCGCCCATTCCGATCGCCTCGTCGCCGTTCAGGAGGACGTAATCGTTGTCCGTGCACTCGAGATGGTACTCGTAGTCGTCCGGGTCGTAATGCTCCTCGACGTATTCCTGGCCGAGCCGGGCGGCTTGTTTGTTGTTCTCGACGATCTGTTCGCCCTTCTCCCCGAAGCGCTTCTGGAGCGATTCATCGAGATTCTCGATGGGGAAGTCGGCGACGGCCGCCGCGGCTCCGAGCGCGACGATGTTGCGCATGATCGCGCCGCCGGCATCCTCGGCGAGGCGTTTCAGTGGAACGCTGAGCCCCACCATCCCTTCGGGTGCCTCGAAGTCCTCCATCATCGTCCGCTCGCCGTCATAGATGATGATGCTCCCCTCGTGGAGCTCGTTCATGTTCTCCTCGACGGTACGTTGGGTCAGCGCGATCAGGATATCAAGCCGGTCGACGACGCTTTGGACCCGATCGACCGATGTTCGGATCTTGTAGGCGGTGTACCCACCCCGGATTCGAGAGGCGAAATCTTTCGACGTAAAGACGTGTCGTCCCGCCCGCGACAACGCCTGGGCAAAGATCTTGCCCGTCGAATCGATGCCATCGCCGGCCTCCCCGCCGATGGCCCAATTCACTTCCTCGGTCATGTGTGCTGAAGGAAGCAATCCACGGAAGAAAAGCCTTCTGTAGTTGGCTTCGCCGGCGATTTCGGGGACTTTCGGCGGTGTGAACTGATCGGTCAATTTGTCGCTTCGATCATAGTTCTATCCGGTGATTCTTGTCGCTTCGGTGACGAAAAACCGAACTGATCGGCCGACGTTCATTTCTCTATGGTGTCGGGTAGTAATTCGATGGAGCACGACGGACCGTTCGATGCCATCGCCGAGCGCGTCGCAGAAGAACTAGCGTCGGATACCAGCGGTCACGATCTTGGACATGCCTGGCGGGTGTTCCGTCTCGCCCAACGGATTGCGGCCGCTGAAGGGGGCGATTCCGATATCGTCGGTGCGGCCGCTCTGACACATGATCTCCACCGTGTCCGCGGTCCCGATGACGAATACATCGATCCGGAGACGACGCTCCCAACGGTTCGTAAGATCCTCGAAACGGTTACCTTTCCACCCGAGAAGATCGAGGCGGTCTGTCATTGCGTTGCTGTCCACGACGAGTACGGCTTCGATGGGGAACCGTCGGCCGCCGAAATCCTTGAGGCCGAGATTCTCCAAGACGCCGACAATCTCGACGCGATCGGTGCCGTCGGGATCGCACGTACCTTCAAATACGCCGGCGCCAACGATCAACCGATGTGGCGCCCCGACATCGAAGTCGATGCCGAGGAGGTGGCCGACGCCGTCTACCGGCCCGATGGAACCGAAACCGCCGGCACGTCAGTCGGACACTTCCACGAGAAGCTGCTCCGGTTGAAAGACGATATGAACACCGAGACGGCTCGGCGGATCGCCGTCGAACGTCACCGGTTCATGGAGACGTTTCTCGAACGCTTCAAGCAGGAGTGGCGGGGCGAAGCATGATCACCTATCGTTCTACAAGCTCGATCAGAATCCCGCCGGTCGAATTCGGATGGATAAACGCGATCTCGGTGTTCCAGGCTCCCCGTCGCGGTGTCTCATCGATCAGGTCCCAGTCATATGATCGAACGCGTCTCAGCGTCTTCGAGAGGTCGGGCGTCCTGACAGCGAGATGGTGAATGCCGGGCCCGCGCTCGTCGAGATATCGTTTGATCGGCCCCTCGTACTCGTCCCGCGGCTCGAGCAGTTCGAGATAGCCACCACTCGTGTCGAGAAAGACGATGTCGAGTTCGTCCTCGAATACCTCCTCGTGGACGATATCGAAGCCGAAGAGATCGGCATACATCGATCCGACCGCTGTGGCGTCATCGGTCGCGATCCCGATGTGATCGAGTTCCATGCGTAGCCGACACCGGGGCGCGGGCATAATCCTGACGCCTCCGCTCTCCGCTCTGAGGGTTACCGGAGATGCTTTTCCAGCGCGCTCTCGATCTTTCGGAAGGTTCGTTCCCAGGTCGCCCGTCGCGAGAAGACGTGATTCTCGTCGGGGTAATACTCGGCCTCGAACTCCTTGTCGAGGTCCAACAGTGTGTCGATGACGATGTCGAGCTGTTCGAAGTTGACGTAGCGATCGGCCGTCCCGTGGAAGTTGTACAGCGGTGCCTCGTAGTGCTCCATATGGGTCTTGGGACTCGATTCGGCCCACGCCTCGGGACTCTCCCACGGGTAGCCGTCTAGCTGGACGGTCTGGAAGGACTCGACGGGTGAATACTTCGTCTCCTCGGCCCACTGCCGGTAGGCATCCAGATCCGCCAATCCGGCTAGGTTGATCCCCAGATCGAATGCCTCCGGATGGGTCCCCAGGACTTGGAGGGTCGTGTAACCGCCGTAGGAGAGCCCCCACGTCGCGATCGCGTCGCTATCGACCCAATCCTGTGACCGGAGATAGTCAGCCGAGGCGACGATGTCCTCGATTTCCTTGTCGCCCCGGGAATCCGCCAACGCCTGGCGGAAGTCGCGACCGTAGCCGATCCCGCCCCGGTAGTTGACGAACATCCCGACATAGCCCGCTCGGGCGAGGTACTGATGGAACGTGTACGGAAGGCTGTAGGACCGACCGGGATGCCAGCCGTCGCGCATCTGTCGCATCGGGCCGCCGTGGACCCAGACCACGCCCGGGAGTCCGGTCGCGTCGTCGGCGACTGCCTCGGTGTCCCGGGGATCGAAGACGTAGCCGTGGATCTCGGCCCCGTCAGCGCTCTCGAAGGTAACATGTTTGGGTTCGATCGGGTCGACCGGCCACTCGCTGACGGCCGATTCGGTCACCCGCTGGCTGTCGATGTTCGGATCCGTATCGAGCCGTCGGACTCGGACCTCCGGGGACGTCCAGGAATCGGCATGGATGTACGCCAGCCGTTCGCCGTCGGGAGCGGGCCGGGGATGGACGTTCGACCCCCGTGTTTCGACCAGGGACTCGACGGATCCGTCATCGACAGCGACGCTGAACAGATGGCGCTGGCCGCGATCCCGGCGGTTCGACGCGAATACCATCCGCTCCTCGTCGATCCACTGTGGCGTCGCGCTCGCATCGCCTTTGTCCTCGAATTCGCCGCTGGTCAGCTGGGTCGCGGTATCGCTCCCATCGGGATCGAGCAGGTAGATGTGTTCCCAACCGTCGAGCGACAGTGCCGCCCCGAGCCGCCGGCCGTCCGGACCGATCGAGGGCGCGCCACGGGAGACGGCGCCACTCTCGTGGTCTTCCTCACGGACGAGGATCGATTCCTCGCTGGTTTCGGGATCGGCGACGACGAGCTCCCGGACACACCCCCGATCTCCGCGCCGCTCGTAACTCACCCGTCCGTCATCGAGCCATCCCGGCGAGGCGGCCGCCAGCCGGCCGTGGGTCCGCCAGGTCATCTCGCCGGCTTCGATATCGATCACGCCCAATTGTTTGATCCGATCCTCGACGAACCGGAACGCGAGTCGGTCACCGTCCGGGCCGAACTCGAGCATCCGCTCGTCATCGAGATATTCCCCCTGTTCCGGGACGTCGAAGCCATAGGTCTCATCGGATCTGAGATTCCGGACCCGTGGCACGCCGTCGCGGTAGAAGGCGATCCGCTCGCCGTCGGGCCCCCAGGTAACCGACGCGTCGCTGGTTGGTGCCGAGGCCAATCGATCGGCGGTCGCCCCAGCGGCGTCGACCAGCATCACCGTCCCCTCGTCGGTCGTGACTACCAGCTCGTTCGCTCGCGCTTCCGGTCCCCATTCGAAACCCGTCACGTATCCGTTATCGGGTGTATATCGCCACACGTCAGTGACCGTTGCATCCGTATCGATCGTGGCGATCTGCAGGATCTGTCCGTCGTCAGTATAGACTGCCGTCGCGAGTCTGTCACCGTCGGCCGCCCACTCCGGTGGACTTGGATATTCGATGGTCAGTACGTCCTCGATAGATAGTGGATTCTCCGTCTTCGACATCCGTGTTCACACAACCAATCGTCCCTCTCACCCTTAGTACCCGCTTACGGTATGACGCCTCTTTGAGCGTCGGTCTTTGAGAGGACAGGGCAAATCACCGGCGAAACAACTATGACGCAAATCGTGGTATGCTTAATTAGCAGGATTCCTCATAGATGGGGTAGCTTACACGGCGAGCTGTGAACGGTGTTCCCCGAAGACTTCACGGAGCGTATCGGCGATCTCCCCGACCGTCGCGTAGGCTTTCACCGCATCGATGATGTACGGCATCAGGTTCTCGTCGCTGGCGGCGGCCGACTGGAGCGCCTCGAGCGCATCTTCGACGGCCGCCTCGTCGCGTTCGGCTTTCGCCCGGTTGAGCCGTTCAAGCTGATGCTGTTGGTCCTCCTCGGTCACCTCCTGGATGTCGATCTCCTTGTCGTCGTCCTCGGTTTCGAACTCGTTGACGCCGACGATGATCCGGTCGCCGTCCTCGATTTCCTGTTGGCGCTCGAACGCGACGTCCTGTATCTGTCGTTGGACCCACTCGTCCTCGATGGCGGCCTGCATGCCGCCACGCTCCTCGACTTCTCCGAGGATCTCTCTGGCCTCCGATTCGAGGGTGTCGGTGAGATGTTCGATGTAGTAGCTCCCGGCGAGGGGATCGATCGTATCTGCTGCCCCTGACTCGTGTGCGAGTATCTGCTGGGTCCGCAACGCCGTTCGGGCGCTCTTTTCGGTCGGGATCGAGAGTGCCTCGTCTTTGCCGTTGGTATGGAGGCTCTGGGTGCCCCCGAGAACGGCGGCCAGCGCCTGATAGGCGACTCGGACGATGTTGTTTTCGATCTGCTGGGCGGTCAGTGTCGAGCCAGCCGTCTGGGTGTGGAACTTCAGCTGTTTGGAGGCGGGATCCTCGCTATCGAATCGTTCCTCCATGATCCGGGCCCAGAGCCGTCTCGCCGCCCGGAACTTCGCGACCTCTTCGAGGATGTTGTTGTATGAGGCGAAGAAAAACGAGAGCTGTGGGGCAAACGAATCCACGTCGAGTCCCGCATCGAGTGCGGTCTCGACGTACTCGATGGCGTTGCCCAGCGTGAAGGCGATCTCCTGGGCGGCCGTCGA
The DNA here is from genome assembly GCA_042219475.1 of Halobacteriales archaeon. GTDB lineage: Archaea > Halobacteriota > Halobacteria > Halobacteriales > Hikarchaeaceae > Chewarchaeum. The sequence goes on along the minus strand of JBDGPX010000089.1, from coordinate 155 downwards.
GCCGGCTTCACGGATATGATATCCCGAGATCGAGATCGTGTTGAAACTCGGTACCTCTTCAGCACAGAACTCGAAGATGTCGGTGATGATCCGCATCGACGGCTCCGGCGGGAAGATGTAGGTGTTGCGGGCGATGTACTCCTTGAGCAGGTCGT
>JBDGPX010000094.1:15742-25639 GCA_042219475.1 Halobacteriales archaeon | reverse complement strand
AGTAATTCTGATCGCCGCTCACTCACCGATCTTCGGAGAAGTTGCCAACTGGAGGTATTTATTCGTTAATTTTAACTATTAATATATAAAACAGTTGTCAAATAAAATGGCTTTAACTCACAAATAAATAAGCGTCTCTTATTTCCAGTTAATTCTACCATGTCACGTGATACCGATAGCCAGTGGCATCGAATCGATCGTCGAATGACCCTGAAAGGTATTGCTGCTACGATAGGTATTGCTGGCCTTAGTGGCCAGGCGGCTGGTACACCAGGTGGTGGAGCCAGCAATTGTGATCTCGTGGTTGATGATGACGATCCCAGTAACTACGACTCGATTCAAGCAGCTGTCGATGCCGCTAATTCGGGCGAGACGATTTGTGTAGCTCCAGGCACTTATGAAGAACACGTCGTGATAAATAAAGCAGAACTAACGGTCAAGAAGCTTGATTTGCCCTCCACGACACCAGATCCGGTGGTGGAGGCACCAGATGGAGAGCCGTATGCCATCGAAATCGTGGCTGATGACGTGACGGTGAAAGACTTTATCGTACAAGGTGCCACTGATGGAGACGCAGAGGGCCTCACAGCTCAGAACACTTCCGGCGTCCATCTCGAAGATCTCCTCATTCGGGATAACGCCGATCGTGGGCTGACTGTCGGTCACAGTGTGAATGCCACACTCAAAAATATCACCGCAAAGGACAACGGCAACGACGGACTCACAGTATGGCAGAGTCACAATTGTACTGTCGTCGGATGTACCGCCCATGATAACGGCGACAACGGAATCTACACTAACGGGAACAATAACACTGTCAAGGACTCAACCGCGTACGATAATGATGATCAAGGCATCGACATGAGTAACGACCACGACGTGGTAGGCGGTACTGATGAGGAGTGGGGTGGTGCTACTGTTGAGAATTGTGAATCGTTCGATAACGACAACGGAGGGATCGAGCTCCACGATGATGAAGGTATAGCTACCGTGAAGGACAATCACACCTATGACAACGATATTGCCTCAAATATCAATGCGAGTGGTCTCGTGCTGAATCTGGAGGAAGACACGTACAGCGTTGAGGTGGTCACTGGGAACAACTTTGAAGATGGTATTGCCGTTGATGGCGTAGATACCGATCCCTAATCGAGCCACAGCTTCTCGATTTTTCCTCGATCGATCGGTATTGAATTGATCCTCTTCCCTGTGGACGAGGTGATCTCCGTTCGGTTGTATCTCTCATCCCGTCTTCCCGGAATCCTTTTGAGGCGGCCTCCGGAAACCGCGGGCTGATGAGCGACGAGGAGCGGATCGAGGAATTACGGGATAAAAAAGCGGCGGCCCGGAAGGGCGGCGGCGAGGATCGTATCGCCTCCCAACATGAGAAGGGCAAACTGACTGCCCGCGAGCGGATCGAGTATTTCCTCGATGATGGAACGTTCACGGAGTTCGATCAGCTCCGGACCCACCGATCACACAACTTCGACATGGCGGAGAAACAGTATTACGGCGACGGTGTCGTCACCGGCTACGGCGACGTTGACGGCCGGACAGTCTTCGTCTTCGCTCACGATTTTACCGTCTTCGGTGGTTCCCTCGGGGAGGTGTTCGCCGAGAAGGTCTGTAAGGTCATGGATAAGGCGATGGACGTTGGGGCACCGATCATCGGGCTCAACGACTCGGCCGGTGCGCGTATCCAAGAAGGGGTCGCCAGCCTTGCTGGATACGGCGATGTCTTCCATCGGAATCAGCAAGCGAGCGGTGTCGTCCCTCAGATTTCGGCGATCATGGGTCCGTGTGCCGGTGGAGCCGTCTACTCACCCGCGATCACCGACTTCGTCGTGATGGTCAAGGACACCTCCCACATGTTCATCACCGGCCCGGACGTCATCAAGACCGTCACCGGCGAGGAGATCAGTTTCGAGGAACTCGGTGGGGCCGTCCCCCACAGCTCGGATAGTGGTGTTGCCCACTTCGCCATCGAAGACGAGGAAGCCGCCCTCGATCGAATCCGCGAGTTGCTGTCGTATATGCCACAGAACAACGTCGAGGATCCACCCCGTATTCAGCCGACCGACGATCCCGATCGACGGGCGGAGAACGTCAGTGATATCGTTCCAGCCGCGCCCCGGAAACCGTACGACATGGTCGACGTGATCGAGGGCGTCGTCGATCAGGACTCGTTCTTGGAGGTCCAGCCCGCCTTTGCAGGCAATATCGTCATCGGTTTCGCTCGGCTCGATGGCGCATCGATCGGTGTCGTCGCGAACCAACCCCGGGTCAACGCCGGCACTCTCGATATCGACGCGTCGGAGAAGGCCGCTCGATTCGTACGATTTTGCGATTCGTTTAATATCCCGATCCTCACTTTCGTCGATGTCCCCGGGTTCTTGCCCGGGAAGGACCAAGAGCACAACGGGATCATCCGTCGCGGAGCGAAGTTGCTGTATGCGTTCTCCGAGGCAACGGTTCCGCTGCTGACAGTCATCACCCGAAAGGCCTACGGCGGCGCCTACGACGTGATGGCGTCGAAACACATCGGCGCCGACATCAACTACGCTTGGCCGTCCGCGGAGATCGCCGTCATGGGACCACGGGGTGCCGTCAACGTGCTCTATTCGGACGAACTCGACGCTGCCGATGACCCTGATGCACGGCGTGACGCCCTCATCGATGAATACCGTGAGGAGTTCGCCAATCCATTTACTGCAGCCGATCGTGGCTTCCTCGACGACGTGATCGAGCCGCCAGAAACCCGGCCACGGCTCATCGAAGATCTCCATATGATCAAGCGCAAACGATCCCAACAACCGGAGAGAAAACATGGGAACATCCCGCTCTGATTTGCGGCTCCCTGACACCGCTACGCCGGAGGAGGCGGCGGCGATCACCGTGGCGCTCCGGACGCTCCTCCGTGAGGAACGGGCGGCATCCGAAGCCGCCGAATCGCCCGATTCGACCGCGTCATGGACCGGTAACCGATGGACGTTCGCCGGTCGGATGGCCACCCTCCAAGGTCGGGCGACGAGAGCACCCGATGACGCTCCGACCGATCCTTGGACGGCTGCGGGCCGAACCGATCGCTTCTGACCTGATACCTTACCGTTTCTGGATCCGCATCTCGATATCCGACGTTGGTTTGAGGGTCGCCCCCATTCGGACTGACGGCTCGGGGTCACTACACAACTCGAACTCCACCCGCTGTGCCATCGTCGCGATCATGGTTTTCAGCTCCATCATCGCAAACCGCATCCCGATACAGTGGCGGGGCCCGCCACCGAAGGGGAAGTAGGCGTACTCCGGACGATCAGTCGTGCGGTCCGCGTTCCACCGCTCGGGTCGGAAATCCTCCGGAGCGTCATAGAATCGCTCGTCCATGTGGACGTGAAACTGTGGGAGCGTGATCTTGGTCCCCGCTGGGATTCGATATCCACCGATCTGGATGTCGTCGGCGGCTTCCCGGAAAATAACGTACGCCGGCGGATACAGCCGTAGGGATTCGTTGATGACGTGCTCGGTGTACTCTAAGGCGGGGAGATCCTGCATCGTCGGATCGTTGTCCCCGAGAACACGATCGATCTCCTCGAGGAGTGCTTCTCGTTTCCTGGGGTGGGTACTGAGGAGCAACCACGTATAGGTAAGCGCAAGCGCCGTCGTTTCATGGCCCGCAAAGAGGAACGTGATCAGCTGATCCCTGATTTCTCGGTCGGTAAGGAATCCTTCTTCATCCCCTGCGGTGAGGAGGATTCTCAGGAGATCGTTGTCGGTCGTATCGGTTTCCCGTCGGATCGCGATCAGCTCCTCGAGTATCGACTCCAGATCGGCTTTCGCCGCTTTGTACCGGCGATTCGCTGGCGTTGGGACCCAATCGGGGAGAAACGCTGATGGCTGGCGTGTCGCGCCTCGCTTGTTCAACGCGGTGGTGAACGACCGAATGATATCCCCCCGTCGTCCGGCATCGATGTCGATATTGAACAGCGAGTCAGTCAGGATCTGGAGGGTTAGCTCCGAGGCAGCCTCGTTCATGGCGATCCGTTCGCCGTCGTCCCACGTCTGTACTTGTTGTCGGGTGTATTCAACGGCCGTATCGCCGTACGACCGGATCTGATGGACGGTAAACGCCTCCTGGAGGATGGTCCGTTGGCGCTCCCACTGCTCGCCATCGGTCAAAAAAAGCCCCTCGGAGGCGAACTCGACGCCGACCTCCTCGAATTGCCACTTGCGGAATTTCTCATGGTCATGAAGCAGCACCCGTTCGATGTAGTCCGGATGAAGCATCGTACAAAACTGACTCCCGGCGACCTGATATCGGACGACGTCACCGTACTCCGCGAGCGTTTCATAGAAGCCATGTGGATCCCACATCAGCTGGTGGGTGTTGCCGACGACCGGCAGTCCGCGCGGTCCCGGCGGTAACTCCGGCGTGTCAACGGGGGAGTGTTCGCTGGCTGGATCGGGTGTGGAGGGCTCGCTCATATCCTGACATTGTGGCCGTTATGCGAAATCGATTCTGTCGGTCCACCTAGCTTCTTTATATATCGGTCCCCTTACGACCCCCGTGAAATACCTCGACCTCAAGGTCGATCTCCCTTCGGAACTGCGCCACCCGATGGAGGAATTTCTCCGTACCGCTGACGCGATTGACCGTGAGGAACTGCTCGCGTGGAATCTCACGCCGGAGACGGTCGAGTACGCGCTCTTCTACGTCGAGGGGGACATCGGGGCTTACCGATCCCGCATCGCGGATGTCGATTCGATTCGCTCGTTCAACCTAACACCGATCGATGCCGGGAGTTTCTATTCGTATGTCTGTCAGGAAACGCGTGCGGAGGAACAACGCTGGCGGGCGGCGTTCGCCCGTCGCAATCTGGTCGTCGTCCCGCCGATCGTCTACGATGGGACAGGCATGTCGCTGACCATCGTCGGGGAAGGAAAGGATCTGACGGCCCTGCTTGAGGCATTGCCCGATCCGATCGACACCGAGATCGATGGGATCGGCGATTACAACCGACGCCACGGGACGATCGCCGGCAGTCTAACCGATCGCCAGCTGGAGGCGGTCACGACGGCCGTCGAACTCGGATACTTCGATGTCCCCCGCGAAGCCTCGCTCGGTGATGTGGCCGACCTGCTTGGTTGTGCGGACAGCACTGCCTCCAATCATCTCCGGAAGGCAACCGCCGATGTGATGACGCGGTTGGTTGATCGGTACGCACCGCTTGAGTACTCGCCGAACCGATAAAATGAGGTAGCTCCTGTCGGATAGTTGCGGGCATGTTTGACAAGGTGCTCGTCGCCAACCGGGGGGAGATCGCCGTCCGGGTGATGCGGGCGGCCGAGGAACTCGGGGCCGACACTGTCGCCGTGTACTCCGATGCCGACAAGCACGCTGGCCACGTTCAGTATGCCGATGAGGCATACAACATCGGGCCGGCCCGTGCGGCCGACTCCTATCTCGATCAATCAGCGATCATCGAGGCCGCCGATCGGGCCGACGCCGACGCGATCCATCCCGGATACGGCTTTCTCGCCGAAAACGCCGATTTCGCGGCCGCCGTCGAGGAGAGTGATGTCACCTGGGTGGGCCCGTCGAGCCAGGCGATGGAACGGCTCGGCGAGAAGACCAAGGCCCGCGCCGCGATGCAGGAAGCGGATGTCCCCGTTGTGCCCGGGACGACCGATCCCGTTGAATCCGCTGACCGTGTGGTCGAACTCGGCGAGGAATACGGTTATCCGATCGCGATCAAGGCCGAAGGCGGCGGCGGTGGGCGTGGCTTAAAGGTCGCTCGGGGACCGGATGATGTCGCTGATGCCTTCGAAAGTGCCCAACGGGAAGGTGAAGCATACTTCGATAACCCGAACGTCTACGTCGAGAAATTCCTCGCCGATCCCAAACATATCGAGGTCCAGATCCTCGCAGACGAGCACGACAATGTCCGCCATCTGGGCGAGCGGGATTGTTCGCTCCAGCGACGACATCAGAAGGTCATCGAGGAGGCACCCAGCCCGGCGCTCGATCCCGATCTGCGCGAGGAGATCGGCAACGCGGCCCGACGTGGCGCTCGCGAGGCGGGATACACCAACGCCGGCACCTTCGAGTTCCTGCTCGAGGATGGGGAGTTCTACTTCATGGAAGTCAACACACGGATCCAAGTCGAACACACCGTCTCGGAGGTCGTCACGGGGATCGATATCGTCAAATGGCAACTCCGGGTCGCCGCCGGGACCGAACTCAGCTTTCCCCAGGACGCCGTCTCGATCGACGGCCACGCCATGGAGTTCCGGATCAATGCGGAAAATCCGGCCGAGGAGTTCGCCCCGACGCCCGGACCGCTCACGAGGTATGCGCCGCCGGGCGGGATCGGGATCCGGATCGATGACGCGATCCACGAGGGCGATGAGATCGGCGGCGACTACGACTCGATGATCGCCAAGCTGATCGTCGGCGCCGAGGACCGTGATGAGTGTCTGACACGATCGGGTCGGGCACTCCGGGAGTTCGACGTCGAGGGCGTCCATACCACGATCCCGTTCCACCGGCTGATGCTCACCGACGAGAGGTTCGTCTCCGGTGAACACACCACCAAATATCTCGATGAAGAACTGGATCCAACGGCTATCGACGATGCCGTCGAGCGATGGGCCCCGGATACCGTCGACGCCGCTACCGATGGTTCGGTCGCCGAACGGACATTCACCGTGGAGGTCAACGGCAAGCGGTTCGAAGTTGTCCTTGAAGAGCCACTCCCCGAAAACGCCGCTGTGCCTGCGGACGGATCATCGGGCCGTTCAAGTGGCGGATCGGCGCCACAAACATCGTCCGCTGAGTCGGTGGAAGACACCGCCGATGCTGACGAGGATATGACTTCGGTTCCGGAAGGTGATGGCGAGATCGTCACCGCTGAGATGCAGGGGACGATTCTCGATGTCGCCGTCGAGCCAGGCGACACCGTCGACGCCGGTGAAGTGCTTTGCGTCCTTGAGGCGATGAAAATGGAAAACGACGTCGTCGCCTCCCGGGCTGGAACGGTTTCAGCCGTCAACATCGAGGAGGGCCAGAGCGTCGATATGGGCGACACGCTCGTGGTGATCGAGTGACCGTCACACAACATCTCTTCGACCGATCGTGTCATCCATTCGATGGCTGATACTACATCCGCCGCTCTGCTTCGGGCGTTCACCGACGCCCGCGAACCGGTTTCGGCCGAAGTACTCGCGGAACGGTTCGGAGGCACCATCGAGGGCGTCTACAGGCTGATCAACACGCTTGAGGAGAATGGATTCGCTATCGAGCAGACCGATGACGGCTTCCGGATCGTTGCCGTCCCCGACTACGGACTCGGCGTTCAATACGGGCTTGAAGCGCCCTTTGTTGTCGAATATCACGACCGCCTCACCAGCACGAACGATCGGGCTCGACAGCTGGCCGGGACTGCAACCGGGGAATGGGCGGTACTTGCTGACGAACAGACCGGTGGCCGGGGACGTCGTGACCGGGCATGGACATCGCCGACCGGCGGGATCTGGTGTTCGGTCCTGCTTCGACCCGCGCTGTCACCGGATCGTGGGTCGCTGTTAACGCTGGCGGCGGCCGTGGCCGTCACAGACGCGGTACGCGAAGTCGGTGTTGATGCGACCATCAAGTGGCCCAACGACGTGATGGGACCCGACGGCGGGAAACTCGCCGGAATTCTCCTCGAGACGGCGACGAGTGGTGGGTCGATCGAGTGGGCAATCATCGGTATCGGGCTCAATGCCGCCATCGACCCTACAAGACTCCCGGTCGATGCGACCAGTCTACGGGCGTATACCACTCACGTCGATCGACGGGTACTGACCCAATCGATTCTCGAAGGGCTTGACGATCTCCGAGGACGGCTTACGGATGTCCCCGCTCTCTGGCGTGACCGGACCAGTACGATCGGTCGTCGTGTTCGGATCGAAGCCGATTCGATGTCATCTGCACTCGTTGGCAGGGCGATCGATATCGATGAGACTGGTGCCTTGCTCATCGAGACTACGGAAGGTCATCGGCGCATCACGGCCGGCGACTGTGAACATCTCCGCCCGGCTTAGGGGTCTTCGCTCCTCTGAGGAGATTCGTCGGCCGAGGGTTCCTCCGGCTCCTGGAGTTCCTCGCTCGGCTCCCCCACTCGTACGGTCAGGACAGGGATCGTCGAGCTGCGGACGACGCGTTCGGCGACACTGCCCAACAGCAACCGATCGATCCCGCCCCGACCGTGTGTTCCCATGACGATCAGATCACAGTCCTGCCGTTCGGCGTACCGGACGATCTCCTTGCTCGGTGATCCCTCGAGTAATCGCGTTTCGACGGATACGCCGGCAGCGGCGGCAGCCTCCTCGACGGCATCGAGTGCCGCAATACCGTCTTCTTCGAGCATCTCGTTGACGCCCTCCCAAGAGGTCTCCATCGGGAGGCTCGCATAGCTCGCCGAGTTCACGACGAAGACACCGTGAATGGCCGCCCCGTGGGTCACTGCTAACTCGACGGCGTGATCGATGACGGGACGCATTCCGGACGACCCATCGGTCGGGACGAGGATCCGGTCGTACATCCGGCTGATTCTTTCGTGCGTGTTCGCTTAACTCTTTGTAGGGTGTTACCGTGGTACGCACTGGGGAAAGAGTGTCGGCGTAGCCGGTTAGCGTTCGGTGGTGTTCTGGGATTCATTCATCGTCGGTTGTGCTCTAACGGTACGGATAATGGACGTGTTTGACGTCGCCGTAGCCGGCCCGGCGGACGACCGCTCGGATGGCATTTTGGGCGCCTGTAAGGTTATCCGAATCGCCATCAAGCACGAGGAGTGCCGCGTCCCGTCCCTCCTCGATGAGGCCGCAGTTCAACCCGGCGAGCTGGGCCCCGTTGTGTGTCGCCATCCGGAGGACAGTTTTCGATGATACGTCCGAGAGCTTCGACGCGAACTCCATCTCGCGGAACATCGATGGGCTGTTGAGCATGACGTTGTCGGTTCCGAGGGCAACGCGGGTCCGCTCACAGAGGCTGGCGATCGGCGGCACCCCGGAATTCGTGACGAGGTTCGATCGCGGACAGACCACCACCGGCGTCTTCCGGTCGGCTAACCGATCGAGATGGATCGGCTCCGGGTGGACCATGTGGACCAGAAAATCCGGATCGAGATCGAACGCGCCGTTGATATCGCCGCTGTCCTGTTCGCCCGCGTGGATTCCGAAGAGCTTCCCGGCCTCGCGGGTGGCGCGTCGCTCCTGGCTGTACTCGCCATCGCGGACACTACTCGCGCCGAACCCATCGCCCAGTTCCATGGCGGCTGTCGTCTCACGGCCGAGGATGATCGGGGTAATGGCCCGTCCATCGGCGCCATCTTGGAGCATTTCGACGCCTTTGACACCGCCCTCACGGAAATCGATAAACCCGATGGTGCCGGAGGCGGCCATAAAATCGAGGGTCCGTTCGATCGCGGCGACGGCCTCCTCATAACTCGCGGCGCACAACAGTCGGTGCTTCAACCCATCCGGCGGCGTGACCAGTTCCTCGAGTGTCAGTCCGCCCCCGGCCTCCTTGGCGATCGAATCCCCGATATGGGTGTGGGCGTTGACGAACGCCGGCACCACGATGTCATCGGTCGGGACTGCCCGCTCCTCGACTGCCTCGATCATCCTGTCCTCGACTACAACCCGGCCCTCGATGGGTTCGAACTCCGCGCCGGCGAGGACCGTTCCCTCAATGATCATTGGTGGTATTCCACCCGAATCTGTGTTAAACCGGTCGGAAACACGTCTCCCGGTATTCACCGGCTCCGTTGGAACTCTGACAGCGGCACGTATCGTCCTCGACGTTCGCTGATCAACCGGCCGTCGGTTTCCAGCCCCAGCTCCCGTTCGGCGGCGTGTCCG
>JBDGPX010000094.1:0-15732 GCA_042219475.1 Halobacteriales archaeon | reverse complement strand
TGTGGGCCGGCGGGGTATACACCCCGAACCGCCACTGCTCGCGCTGGGCGGCCCGGAGCGCTTCGACGAGCGTCGACTGTTCGCCGAGACGACGGATCTCGCCGCCGACGACGACACGGGTCGTCGATTCGGCCATTTCCTCGAGCGGTCTGGCGTCGATAATCACTTTTGTCTCCGGGATATCGACGGTTTCGGCGATCGCTCCCTCCCACGAGCGGATCGTCGAATGGGCCGCCGTTCTGACCGATTCCGGAACGTGATCGTACTCCGCCCAGACGGCCCGTTTATACAGATCCCGGTAGGCGATCCGATCGGCGAACCCCTGCGTCGAGGGATTTTCCCGCAGAGCGGCATGGAGGTCGTGATCGTCCATTCGTCGAAGTGATTCGGCCGTGATATCGGTGTCGGCGAGCAGTTGTTCGCTCGCTCGTCGGAGCATCGACTTGCTGATGCGGGCCGCATGATGGTTGTAGACTGTCGGGTTCATCAGCGCGCGCGCAACCAGGAGGCTCTCCGCGGTTTGGACGTTCCCTTCGGCGAGCACCAGTTGATCGTCGAGGAAGGTCAGCTCCCGAACCAGCCGCCCGTGATCGATCGTCCCATAGGGAACGCCGGTGTGGTGAGCGTCACGCACGAGATAGTCCATCCGATCGACATCGAGTTCGCTCGAGATCAGCTGGCCATATCGCCCCTTGCCGGCGATCAGGTTGGCGATCCGATCCGGATCGAGATCGTGATCGGCCAACACCGACGCGAGCTCGTCCGTTTCGAGCAGGTCCCCGATATCCTCGTGACGTTTGTCGGTCCGACGCTCGATCAACGCCTCGATGTTGTGGCTGTAGGGGCTGTGTCCGATGTCATGGAGAATCGCGGCCGCGCGGACGTGATCGGCGGCGGCTCCCTCGATTCCGAGATAGTCGAGTGCCTGTTCGGCGAGGTGATAAACGCCCAGACTATGTTCGAAGCGGGTGTGATTGGCCGACGGGTAAACCAACTCCGCCGTCCCGAGCTGTTTGATGTGGCGGAGCCGCTGGACCGGCGGGGTTTCAAGCAGCTCTAGCGCTGCGCCGTCGATCTCGATGTGATCGTGGACGCTGTCCTTGATCGTTTTCATGTCGGGCGGTCGATTGCGCCGTTGGGCTGGGATGTATTAATTTTGAGGGACCACCGCTCGGATCAGGTTTCGTCGGGAAGCCAAAACCCTATTGCACCCCCGTTCCACCGATCCGTAGCCATGGTGACGTTGCTCTCCGGTGGGACCGGGACCCCGAAACTGCTGGCCGGAATCGATGACACGAGCGATGTCACCGTCATCGGAAACACCGGTGATGACATCGAGATCGCAGGACATCTGGTCTGTCCGGATATCGACACCGTGCTGTTTCTCGCCGCTGGCATTCTCGACCGGGAGACCTGGTGGGGCATCGACGAGGATACCACGACAACCCATGACCGGGTGCGGGAACTGACGGAAGCTGCGGGATTGGCGATCGAACCACGCTACTTGAAAGCGGAGGCCCAGACCACTGGCCGACGGCTTGCCACCTGGCGGCGCTTCTCCGGCGTAGGCGAGTTCATGACGATCGGTGATCACGACCGGGCAATCCATCTGCTCCGAACCGGCCTGCTCGATGAAGGGTTCAGCCTGACTGAGGCGACCCGTCGGTTGACGACAGCCTTCGACATCGAACTTGAACTGTTGCCGATGAGCGATGATCCCGTCGCGAGCATGATCCATACGCCCGAGCAGACGATTCATTTCCAGGAATTCTGGGTGGCTGAACGTGGCGAACCACCCGTTGAGGATGTCGAGTTCCGCGGCGCTGCGGCGGCCGAACCGACCGATGCCGTCATGACTGCCCTCCAAGATCCAGTGGTGATCGGCCCATCAAACCCGGTTACGAGCATCGGGCCGATGCTTGCGCTTGATTCGTTTCGGAGCGCCCTCGATCGGACGCCAGTGGTCGCGGTCTCGCCGTTCGTCGAAGACGAGGTTTTCTCCGGCCCGGCCGCGAAGCTGATGGCTGCGGTCGGCTACGATCCCAGTACGTGGGGCGTCGCCGAGGCCTTTCCGTTTGCCGACGCGTTCGTGCTCGATACTGACGATTGTACCGAGCTCGATCGCCCGACTGTTCGCACCGATACGACAATGGACGATCCGGCCGATGCAGCCCGCGTCTACCGAACTGTTCAGGATGCCCTGAGGGAGGTGCGATGATGTTCGATCCCCCCGTTGCGATCGCGAGTTTGAGCGGTCGGTCGGATGCTGAGTGGGCATTGGCAGTCGAGGAATACATTGGCGCGGCCTTCCTCGGCGGACTCGCCATCGATGCACGGAGCCGCGAGGCCGCCCGGAAGATGTGCGAACGCGGCCGTGAGGAATTCCTGCCGACCGACCCGATCGCGTTCATGGCCGATCAGTTTGAAGCATTGACGGATGCGTCCCTGCAACCGGCGTTTAACGTCCGTTCGACCACGCTCGATCCGGTCCGCGAGGCGGCCGCCTGCTGTGCCCGCCACGATGCGATCATTGAGATCAATGCCCACTGCCGTCAGGAGGAGCTGTGTGCCGTCGGCTGTGGCGAGACGCTCCTGGCCGATACCGACCGTCTGTGTGCGACCGTCGCGGCAGCTGCGACGGCCGATGCTCCCGTCAGCGTCAAGGTCAGAACCGAGGTTCCGGGCGTTGATCTGGTCGAGACTGCCCGCCGGATCGCCACGGCCGGCGCGGACATGATCCATGTCGATGCGATGGATTCCGAACCGATGATCGCGACCGTCGTCGATGCCGCCTCGGACCTCGTCGTGATCGCCAACAACGGCGTTCGTGATACCCGGACCGTCCGTGAGTACCTCGACTATGGAGCCGATGCAGTCAGCGTCGGACGGCCGAGCGACGATCCGCAGGTGCTTGAGGCCGTCCGAGACGCGGCTGTCGACTGGTTTGCCGTCGATCCGGGGATGTAAGGATCTGCTGTTTCCGACCATTCATACTCCCGGATTGTCAACGATGGTTCATGCGCTCGCCGGCACAGACGGCCGTCCTTGCGATGTTGCTCGAAGTCGCAGGAACGCCCAAGCCTGGGAACGTCGATCGGGATCGGGAGTATCCCGATCTCCGGTTCGAACACTTCCTTGCCGGAGCGATCGGTGCGCTTCCCGGCCTACAGGCCGCCGCCGACGGAGTGTCGATCGGCGACGCCTTCGAGACGGCCATCGCCGGGATGAGCGAGCAGACAGGTGGCAACACGCAGTTCGGGACGCTGCTATTGATGGTGCCGTTGGTGGGCGTGGCGGCATCACGCTCGGGACGACTTTCGCCCGACAACGTTGCCGATCATGTCGAGGCGACCACGATCGACGATGCGGCTGCCTTCTATCGTGCGCTCGAGCATGTCGCAGTCTTCGCCGGGGAACCACCGCCAAACGCAACGGCAATCGATATTCGTCGGGGCGCAGACGCCATTCCGGCCGTTCGTGAACGTGAGCTTTCGCTTTACGAGATCATGGCACTTGGTGACGACCGGGACGGCGTCGCTGCCGAGTGGACCTCGGGTTTCGAACGGTCCTTTTCGGGGGCGGAACGCCTCGGGGTCGTCGATGGTCCGGTTCCCGATCGGATCGCCGAACTCTTCATTGAACTCTTGGCAACGGAACCCGATACTCACGTCGAAAAACAGCACGGAGCGCCCGTTGCGAATGAAGTAATGGAACGGGCTGAGGCGTTGTTGAGCGCAGAACAGTCAGCCATCGAGACGTTCGCCGCTGAGTTGATCGAGCGGGACATCAATCCCGGCACGACGGCCGACATCACCGCGGCGGCGGTGTTCATTGCCCTCCAGCAGGATGTGATCGAGGTATGAGTACTGACTGGCCGGTGGCTTTGCGTGGGGTGACCGAATCGATCGTCTCGACACTCGGGCCGAACGATCGCTGGAATCTGGCAGCGCTGGGGCTCCACGCCGGTGACTCTGTCACGGCTCGAACGTGGGGTCGAACGCGAACCCGGGGCAATTTCGAACGGCGGGGCGAGGGGTATATCGTCTTCCCGGTCGATCCGGTCTTGTTCGTCGAAGCGGCCCTGGGGATTCGGGAGACGGATACGCCGATTCCCGAGGACTGTGATGCTTGGACGGCAGTCGAGGTGAAACGGCTGGACACCGGTACGAGCGAAGGGACCGAATGGGTCGAGTGGGAACTCGTTCCTACCGAATCCCGGATCGAACGCGAGTGTGTTCGGACGATTAACCGCGGGTACAACGCCGTGATCGAGGCCACGGTCGTGGCCTCCCGGCTTGACGTGGATGCTTACGATACCGATTCTCTCCTCGATCGATTGGCGTATTTAGAGTCAGTGACACGTCGCTGTGGAGGGGATCGTGATCAGGTGGCGTTCGATCGGCTGACCGAACTCGTGGATCATCCGGAGACCGTCTGAACCTGTCCGTTCGGCATTAGCTCTGGATAGCATTTCCCCGATTAGATGGGTTTAAGAACGGCAATCAAGAAAGGACGGACATGGCAATCAAACCGGCCTACGTCAAAAACCTCGCAACGACCCTGCTCGAACGCTATCCGGAGGCGTTCTCGACGGACTTCGAACAGAACAAAAAGAGCGTCTCGGAGCTGACCAACATCGACTCGAAAGGCGTTCGCAATCGTGTCGCGGGCTACGTCACCCGCAAGAAACAGTCACAGCGGGCGAACGCGTAGGCCCCACAGCGTTACGGCGAGGACGGCCGGATCACAACCGTTTTGCCATCCGTCACGATACCTCTCCCCATGACTACGACCGTCGGAATCGTGGGGGCAACCGGTGCTGTCGGCCAGCGGTTCGTCCAACTCATCGATGGCCATCCCGACTTCGAGATCGGCGCCGTTACCGCGAGTTCGGACAGCGCTGGAACATCCTACCGCGAAGCCGCCAAGTGGCGGATCGACACACCGATTCCCACGTCTGTCGCGGACATGACCGTCCGGGAGACGGCCCCCAACGCCGTACCGGATGATCTCGATTTGATCTTTTCGTCGCTGCCATCGAGTGTGGCCGAGGAGGTCGAACCGCGGTTCTGTGAGGCCGGCTACGTGGTCTCCTCGAACTCCTCGAACGAACGGTTGGCCGACGACGTCCCGTTGGTGATTCCCGAGGTGAACCACGACCATCTCGATCTCATCGAAATCCAGCGGCAGGAACGCGGTTGGGACGGCGCGTTGATCAAAAACCCGAACTGCTCGACGATCACGATGGTGCCGCCGCTTGCGGCCCTGGCTGACTTCGGGCTCGAACGGATTACCGTCTCGACACTCCAGGCCGTCTCGGGGGCCGGGTATTCGGGTGTAACGTCCATGGAGATCATCGACAACGTCCTCCCGCACATCGGCGGCGAGGAGGAGAAAATGGAGACCGAATCCCGGAAACTGCTTGGTGATGTCTCTGCCGAAGGCGTCGAATGGCACGACGTCGCCGTATCGGCCTCCTGTAATCGAGTCCCGACGATCGATGGCCACTTGGAGAACGTCTGGGTCGATCTCGACCAGGATGCCTCTGTCGAGACAGCCGCCGAAGCGATGCGGGCGGCTCCATCGCTTGATCTCCCTCACTCGCCGGACCCGTTGATCAAGGTCTTCGACGAGCCCGACCGGCCTCAGCCTCGGCTTGATCGGATGCTCGGGAACGGAATGCAGATCGCAATCGGCGGGATCCAAACGACCGATGACGGGCTACAGTTCGACTGTTTAGCTCACAACACGATTCGCGGCGCAGCGGGTGCCAGTCTACTCAACGGCGAATTGCTCGTCGAGGACGGCTGGGTCTGAGCGAGTTGCGTCCACTGTTCTCCCTCGTGACTGTCCAACGACCGCAGTCATCGGCAATTACTCAAACGATCCTCGTGGGTAGAGACTGACGGGATAGGCAACACCTACGCTCTTCCCACGTCTGATTCCTCGGCTCACCTCCTCCCGTCCCAACGGCTGCACTAAGCGATCGCGATACTTCCGCGCAATCGAATCGGTTCCGGTGGTTCGGACCGGTGTTATGTTCCGTGATTGTCGATAAAGCGGGTGGTAGCCGCTCTGGCCCGTTCGATCCGGTGACCCAGCTTCGATCGACCGCGTTGGATCGTCGTCTCGGCAAACCGGCGATCACGACCTTGGAGCTCCGGTAGCTCTTCGGCGATGCGCAGATAGGGCAGTCGTTGATGGGGCAGGGCGGGATCCTGCTCGTAATCAGGCTCTTCCATGTAGAGGGCCGGTATCAGTTGGTTGCCCAACTCCACTTGGAGGTCCTCGGCGGCTGCGGCGACCGTCTCATCGGTCCCTGCCCGTTCGTTGATGATCTCGTTGGCTCGTTGGAGCGCTCCTCGTAGGGCATTCAATCGCATATCGAGATCGTCGAACGTCACCGCATCATCGGCCGCAACGGCGATCTCATCGAGTATCCCCCGGATATCTTCGACGGTTGCGGTATAGTCGTGTGGCAATACCGGTGATTCACAGATCCGACACGAGAGCGCCAGATAGAGCTTGATCTCCTCGGTGAGGACATCGATATCGACTTTATCGAGCGTATCAGCGGGCGTATGCCACCACCATCCGCCGCCGACGGGACCGCCCTCGTCGGTTCCGGGGGTCAATCTGGCTCCCGAAAGCAGCGACGACAGCCCCGACCCCCAGAACGATTGGTCGGAATTACGGCCGGGACGGTCCGTACCACCCAGGACACTTTCCTCCGGTTCCTGAAGCGGAAAACGCGTGATCTCGGCGGCATCGAGCTGTTCGTCCTCGAGTTCGGCCATGTGAGTAGCCGAAAGCTCATCGGCGCCCTTCAGTCCGTTCAGGTCGAGGTGGAGATAGGCGACGCCGTTGCGGCGCAGATCCATCCAGTGTTCGTCGTTGTACCAGGTGCTCCCGGCATACCGGCCGGTCGAGTGGGCCGACCAGAAGCCGAATACCAACCCGCGTTTGGGATCTCGCTCGGAAAAGATTCGGGCAATTTCGAGGGCCGCCGCCATCGCGGTGGCGTTGTCGGTCAGGCCCTCATGCCAGGAATCGACGTGGTTGCCGATGACGAAGTAGCGGTCGCTCTCGCTTCCATGGAGCTTTCCGACCGGACAGGGTAACGTTGTCAGTTCGGTCGTCACTTCGGTGGAGATGGTCGCCTCAACCGGGCCGTGTGCTAGGCGGTCGCGCAACCAGTCGCCGTCAGTCTGTTTGATCTCGACGACCGGGAGATCCGGCAACTGATCCGCCGTCTTCGTACTCGGTGTCCCCCAGATCGGCGTGACGATCATCTCATGGAGGTATCCCTCGGTAACGGATTCCATGATTACTCCTGCCGCGTCGGCGGATTCTAAGCGAGCGACCGTGGCCGGGGTCGGGAGCCCACGGCTGAACACCAGTTTCCCGCCGACGGTGGCTTGATCGACCGTCTCCGCGTCGATCTCCTTGAGGTGGACCACCTCGCCATGGACGCCGGTTGCCGGCGTACTGGCCGAAAAAGAGGTGGTAATGGCGTCGTCGATTGTCCGCCCTGTCGGGGTGGTCACCTCGACGCGTGCGTCCTCGGGGACGCTGATGTATCCCTCGTACTCGTGTAGGGTTGCGTCGACACCGTATTCCTCGAGGGTGTCGATGACGTACTCGCTTGCCTCCCACTCGTCGGCGGTGCCCGAAACGCGTTCGAGCCCGTCGAACACTTCCAGATGGCGTTGGAGTTCCTCGCGGTCGATCTGATCGATCAGTTCCTCTTCTGTCTCTCGATCGATGGGATCGAGCATGCTCCATCCAACCCGTGGTTGGGACTTAATTATATAGCTCGGGTCGATACCTGCCGCTGGAACCACGTGGTGACGAATCGACCGCCCCCGGTAGATCGGTGTGTATCGATCGATAACGCCCCCGTTGTTTTTGATATCCTGCGGTGTAGGCACCAGCATGGGTGAGGATACCACCGCCGGACGTGATGACGAGCCGCCATCGGACGGTATTGAACGGCGAACGACCCACGCTGACTCTGATACTGTCACAGATGACCCCGTCGAAGTCGGCGATTTTCGGGAGAAACATATCCGGATCGTCACCGATCACGGCGAGGAGATCGATCACAGTTCGGTGTATCTCAAACACTCAGCGACTGAGTTCATCGTCTCGCAGGATCCGGAATTCCCGGACGATGAGACCATCCGTTATCAAAAGGCGGAGATCGCGAACGTCGAGATCACCCAACATCACTCAGCCTGTTTCATCACCACGGCGACGGCCGGCGACGGACCGACGCTCGATCGACTCCGCGGATTCCGCGATGACGCGTTACGGACGACACCCATCGGCCGTCTCTGTATCGTCGTATATTACGCCGTGAGTCCACCGATCGCCGCGACCCTCCGTCGACATCCACGGAGTTCCCCGACCCGGCTGGTTCGGTGGCTAATCCAGCAGTGTGGCCGGCTCGCAGTCCGGCGTGATCGGAGTCGTTCTGCGGCGACTCGGGCGGCGTGGTCGGTCGTCCTCGTCGGTCTCTATATCCTCGGTATCCTGTTAGCCACCCTCGGGCACTTCGGTCTTCGCTGTTGTGAGTTCGGATGCGTTGATCACCGGTTGTAAAATCGACGAATGCTCTCGATCGGCGTAAATCCGAGCTCGTATTTTACCTCACACGTCAGATCGTGCTTCGACGCCGTCTCCCGGAGTTCGTCGGCCAATGCTTCGAATTCGACATCGTCATGGAGCCGATACGCGTGGGATGCCTCGTTCTTTGGGTAGATCCCCAGCTTCGGTCGACCGAGCCAGCTCCCGGTATAAAGAACGATCCGATCGATAGCGTCGTAGCTAAACCAGTAGACCGAATCCGACCGCAGGAGGACCTCATCGAGCCCGTGGATGTCGTAAATCGCTTGCATCGATGCGGCCTCGCGCTTGTGTCGTTTGGCGCCTAAACCGAACATTGGGGTGATATAGGCGTACTCTGCCACGTGAAGCCCGTCGTCCGCGAAGAATATCTCCGCCATCCGAAGCGGGAACGAGCCAGTCATGCCGAAATGGACGTGGCTTTCGACCTCGATCTCCGTTGAGGGAAACTGATCGAACTTCTCGGGATCGACGTCGATTTCCTCACAGGACATGATCGATCACTTCTCACCCTCCGATTCGGTCGACCGATCCCGGCTGGTCCGGTTCCGTCGGAACGCCATCCCTCCGAAGAGATACGAACCGATAATGAAGAGAATCCCGATGAGCGTGTTGATCTCCAAGGTCACATAGATCCCAACGGCGACGCCGATGACTGCCATCCCGACGGCAAATCGGGCGGCGAGATCGTACTCCTGGCGACTGTGGCTCGTTCCTCCGTCGTCCTGTCCCCGCACGCGGCGCTCGGCCAGATAGGTCAGGATCATCAACAGCAAGGTCACCACCACGATGACGGTCCTCGTTTCCGGGGCCAGCCGGATCGAGGTGAAGGTCCGCAACCCCCGCGGAATCAGGATCGCGATCAGGCCGCCAATATAGATCGGGAGTCGGTTGGCGTAGAGAAATCCGATGAGTGCCGCCATCTCCGAGCCTTGTTCGGATGCCATGCGCTACGAGTGGTTCGTGAGTGAGGATAAAAAATTGGGGTGTCTCTGCGAGCGAGTCCGGGAATCAGGCGAGGAAGCCGGATGCCTCCTCGGCGCCGTCGACGGTTCCGCTGGCGTCCATCTTCCCTTGTGCGGACCGATACATCGTGTAGATCTGGACGATGAGGGCGAGCGCCCAGAGCACGTAACCGCCCGGACTCGAGCTCACGACATCGACCGTGGTCGCGAAGGTATCCAGTCCGACACGGCTGACCAGCGTGTCGCCGATCAGCAGGACGCTGAAGTAGCCGAAGAAGCCCGTCGCCCACCACATGGCGACGACCCGTGCCCACCCGGGCTGGGTGTGTTCGGGCAGACGGGTCGTGTTCATGATGATGGCGAGGGCGTTATACGGCCACATCATCACGCCGGCGATCGCGGCCCCGAGCACCAGCAGGATCCACGGCTGCTGGAACTGGGCGCCGATGATGAGCATGCCCCACAGCGTGAAGAGGGTCAACAGGCCCCAGAACACGCGGTTGAGATCCCAGCCCGCACCGCGGCCGTACATCTCAAAGAGGATGTCGACGCTATTGCGGACGAAGGATTCGGTGATCGCGTACTGGGTGCTGAACAGCGCGATGAACAACACCGCGTACAGTAGGAATTGGTTGAGCGGGCCAAGCTGTGGGATCACGACGTTGATCCACATGTTGATCGCACCCTGATCGGTGCCCGCGGCGAACTCGGCTGTGATCGTCATCGCGATCGTCGCGACGATCAGGAGGCCAAGCACGAACGATAGGAAGTGTTCCTGCTGGGTAACACGCCACCATTCCTTCCAGCGACGGAGGTTCTTTTGAGTCGGCTCAAACGTGAAGCCGTTTTCTTGGATGTCCTCCGGTTCGGCACCGCGGAGCGGGTTCTTAATCCGACCCTGATAGGTCGCCATGCCGTAACCCTTCTCCCGGGACCAGACTCCCTGGGAGAGGTTCACGTAGCCGCCGGCTCCCGCATAGGCGAGGCCGCCGAGGAACACCGCGATGTCCATATCGCCGGGGAGCGCGCCGAAATTGATCGCGCCTGCCGGGACGTTGGCCAATTGTCCGACCGACCCGACGATGAACACGAGAATGACCGCGGCGACGACGGCGATGATCATCAGGGCTACCTGGGCCTTCTCGATGATGTTGTACAGGATCGGGCCGGCCTGGTAGGACAGCCAGATGATCGCCATCGTCAGCACGCCGATGATCGGCCAATTCGAGGTTGCCATGCCGATCCAGTCGGCCAACACCTTCGATGAGCCGGCCGCCCAGCCGGGCCAGCCAACGTGGATGAACCCGGCGACCAGGAAGAACCATGGCCAGATGGTGTGGACGCGTTCGAGCGCCCGGAAGATCGATTCCCCGGTCGCGATCGTCCAGCGTTGCAGTTCGGTGTTGATGAAGAACTGCGTGATGACGCCGACCCAGAAGGCCCAGTAGAGCCCCCAGCCGTTCTGGGCGATCAGCGTCGGCCAGAACATCGTCTCACCGGACCCCAGTGACGCGCCGAGCATGACGGCACTCGGGCCGACGATGTGACTCACCTTCGGAACCTTCGGCATCTCGGTGATCTTGTAGTTCCCTTCACCACTGGTGTCCGGATATTCCCGCGTCTCGGGAGCGGTTTCGAGCTCGTCGTAGTTGAGCTCCCGATAGACTGTTTGTCGATACTGTTCCCCGACTTCTGCGGTTGTGAAAATATCTTCGTCGGCGACACCGCCGTCCGGTCGTACATCAGAGTCTGCCTCTGATGTCGATGCTGGTTCCGTGTCCTTTGACATCTGCACACCCCCGCGTTTATCATAACGGTGGGTTACCAACCGATTGCGCTACTACATGCCACGGTAGCCCCTATCGTGGCTATCGATAACAATACACTCTTCTGATATTAATTCTATCGGTATTTAAACGAAAATAAAGTTGATTATTTGACATTTTAGTCGGATGTATCGTCTGAACGTGATTCAATCCACAAGCGATTCTGCCAACACTTCGACCGGATGGGGCGGATGCTCGTGGTCGGGTCGATCACCCAACTGGGTCCGACAGGATGCGCCGGGGGCGACGACGCGGTCGCCCGGACTTTCCTCGACTTGATCGAAGAGGATCCGGCCGATGGCTTGGGAAAGGTCGTAGTGTTCGGCCTCATAGCCGAAACTCCCGGCCATCCCACAGCAGCCCGAATCCAGGAAGTCGACCTCGAAGCCGACCCGATCCAACACCTCGGCAGTATGGCCGGCCTCGTTCATTGCCTTCTGATTGCAGTGGCCGTGATAAGTCAGCGCCTCGCCACCGGTCTCGAAAGTGAGTGTCTCATCGATCCGGTGGACATCGAGATATTCACAGACGCCATACGCGGCCGCACCGACCTCCTGCACGGGAGTTCCATCCAGGAGATCCTGGTATTCGTCGTGGAACATCACGACATCGGATGGCTCGATGAAGAGTATCGACCATCCGTCCTCCACATACGGATGCAGAATGTCGACGTTGTGGCGGGCATGGCGTTCGGCCTTCTCTAAATAACCCATCGAGAAGGCGGCCCGGCCGCTCGGTTCGAGGTCACTGGGGATCGCGACATGGATACTGGCGGCTTCGAGCAACTCGACGGCCGCCTTCCCGGGTTCCGGATGGCTGTAGTTCGTATACGTGTCGGGAAACAACAGCACTGTATCCGCAGCCTCGGAGAGCGGGATCTTCGAACCACCACGATCCTCGAACCACCGTTCAAGCGTCCGTCGGCGGAACGTCGGGAGTTCCCGCTCGGGGGCGATCCCAACGGCCTTCTCTATCAGTTGCCGGGCTCCTGGCATGTTTTGTCCCCAGTTCGACAGCGGCGCCAGCATGCTGCCGATCGCCGAGAGGCGGTCGATGTTCGCAAACAGTTTGTCGCGGAGGCTTCCCCCACCCTCCTGATGGTATTGGTGTTTGACTTCGGATTTGAGCTTCGCGAGGTCGACGCCGGTCGGACAGTCGTTCATACACCCCTTGCAGCCGACACAGAGGTCGAGCACTTCCGATTGGAACCGCTCGGAGTAGAGCTCTTCCTCAGGGAGTTCGCCGCTGATCGCAGCCCGGAGCATGTTCGCCCGACCGCGGGTCGTCTCCATCTCGTCCTTCGAGGCTCGGTAGGTTGGACACATCGTGTCCTGGCCCGTCTGTCGACAGGTTCCACAGCCGTTACACAGCTCAACGAGGTGAGAGAAGCCACCCTCGTCTTCGAAATCGAGCGCCGTCTGTGGCTCGATCGACTGATAGGTCGCGCCATAGCGGAGATTTTCACGCATGTCGGCGCCGACGCCGCGGTCGGCATCCGGTCCGATGTCTTCCGGTCCGTCGCGGTAGACGACGTTCCCGGGATGCATGTACCACTCGGGGTCGAACGCCGTTTTGATCTCCTTGAACGCGGTCCAAAGCGTTTCGCCGTACATCTTGGGATTGAATTCGGTACGGGCCATCCCGTCGCCGTGTTCCCCGGAGAAAGAGCCGTGGTGCTCAAGGACGAGATCGGTGACGTCATCGGTGATCCCATGCATGGTCTCGATTCCGTCCTCGTCTTTGAGGTTGAGGATCGGTCGGATATGAAGCGTGCCGGCCCCGGCGTGGGCGAAGTAAGCCGCCGAGGTGCCGTGGTCATCCAGGATTTCCTCGAAGGATTGGACGTATTCCGCGAGCTCGGCAGGCGGCACCGTCGCGTCCTCGATGAAGGGATATGGTTTCGGATCGCCTTCAAGGGACATCAAAAGCGGAATCGCGGCCTTGCGGAGCTTCCAGAGGTCGTCTTGATCCGTTTCGGTGTAGGCCTCGATGACCTCGAAAGCGTCACCGTCCTCGACGAAGTGGGTGTTCGTCTCATCGATCGCCGCCTCGAAGTCCCCGACCAGCTCGTTGTCGAACTCAAGCATCAACGCCGCGGCCGTCTCCTCGGGAATGGGTTCGACGAACTTCGCGTATCCTTCCGACTCGCTCGCCAACCGGAACACCTCATCGTCCATCAACTCGACGGCACTAACGTCGTATTCGAGGGCCTCCGGAACCGCCTTGAGCGCCTCGATCAGATCCGAGAAACAGTAGAGTGCCAGCGCGGTCTCCTCGGGCTTCGTGACCAACCCCACCGTCGCTTCCACGACGATCCCGAGCGAGCCTTCTGACCCGACTAAGAGTTTCGAGAGGTTGATACACCGTTCGCCGGCTTCGTTCTCGTAGATCACCCGATCGAGGTTGTACCCCGAGACGTTCCGTTTGAGATCTGGATACCGTGCTTCGATCTCCGCTTCGTTGGATTCAACACAGCCCCGGACCGTCTCGTAGATCGCCGCCTCCCGGTCGTCCTTTTCGACGATCGCTTCGTATTCCGGGGAGTCGAGGACGATCTCGCGGGTATGGATTACCGACCCGTCCGCAAGCACTACCCGGAGCTCCTCGGTGTAGGCATCGGTGATCCCATAGCGGACCGAGTGAGCCCCCGTCGAATTATTCCCGATCCCCCCGCCCACTGTTGCACGATTAGAGGAAGCCGGATCGGGTGCGAACTTCAGACCGTCGTCGGCCAGTTCATCGTCGAGATCGTCCTGGACGACCCCTGGTTGGACTGTCGCCCGCTGGGCCTCGGGATCGATCTCTTGGATCTGATCCATATACTTCGTGAAATCGACGACAACACATCCCGGTCCGACTGCCTGACCTGCGAGCGAGGATCCGGCACCTCGTGGGATTATCGGGACTCCATGGTCGGTCGCGGTCCTAACGGTTGCCTGGACATCTTCGATCGTCCGCGGGAGCACCACCCCGGCTGGCCGAGCCTGATAGACGCTTCCGTCTGACGCGTAGAGGATCTGAGAGTACTCATCGAAGCGAACTTCACCATCGACGCGCTCACGCAGGTCGCTTGCTAGCGCGGCGTACTCCTCGACGTCGGGCGTTTCGTGTCCCATCGCCACCTGAAACGTCTGGAAGTCGCTGAGATCGGTTGGCGGCTCATCGACAGCCATTGGTTGGTCTGTGATACCGATCGGATTAAATACTATGATCGACGTTACCATGTCATCATTTAGCATGCAAATCAAGCGATGGTATCGAATTCTCGATCAGGTCGACTGAATAACGTCGGTTTTCAACTGTGATACTCCTTGACAAACATTTTTATAGGGGGTCGCCTAATCGCCGTCTGGAACCGCAATGTCCAACGGGTCAGATCACTGGCGCGTTCGACCACTCGGGATTAGCAACAGCTTCACTGGGGAGGGTAACCAATGAGTATTACCGACCGTACCGACGATCGGATCGCAAGCCAGAACGGGATCGTCGATGATCCACCGGAGTTTGAACTCGAATATCTTTACGACGACCCCGACGATCCAGCCGAGGTCACTATCTTCCTCGATGCCGATGAGGCCGATCTCTCGACACACTGGATCACGGTTGATCGATCGAGTGCGATCCCGATCGAAGACATACGGTAAGGTCAGACCCGGTTCATTGCCCGTTTGTATCTTCGAATAACGACCGCCGGCATCCAGGTTGGCGAACTTTATGTCGTCCCCCACCGGAGATACGAGCATGGAGTTTATCCATACCTGTCTCAACGTCGCCGACGGGGATCGTGCCGTCACCTGGTATACCGAACAGCTCGGCCTCGAGGAGTCGTGGTCGTTCGAGACCGAGGACGGCCAGACTGTCAACCGATATGTCACCGACGGTAACGGCTTCGAACTGCAACTCTCCGAGACTGAAGGCGAGACAGATCTCACGGACGGATCGCTATGGGACCATATCGCGGTCGGTGTCGATGATGTCGACGCGGCCTTCGATCGGATCGATAATCACGGGGTCGTCCAGCCACCGGAGGACAACACCGCCGCCGGTGCTCGGACCGCCTTCATCAAGGATCCGGACGGCCACGTCGTCGAACTGGTCGAACCGCTTGAGGACTGATTTAACCTCCCCCTCGACTGCGGTTGTCAGACCCTCTCCTAAAACCCTACAGTTAGCGTATCGAATCCGGCTGCACCCGGTGCGCGGCGGTCAGAGAATGCCAGCAGCTTTCGCCTTGTCGACGATCTCTTGGGCCATCTTGTTGGTCGCCTCGTCGACCATCTGCCCGTCGACGGAGACGGCACCGCGGCCCTCTT
>JBDGPX010000071.1:0-26150 GCA_042219475.1 Halobacteriales archaeon | reverse complement strand
CAAGAAGGTGGGCGACGGTCACAACCTCCATCACCACCGAGTAGGAGTGGGACACGCCGAATCGACGCCTCCGGAGACTGCGCTCCCTGTGGCTCTTTCCGACGTAACAAAGCGCGTCGTGGAACGAGGAAACCCCGCCCTCAGCCAGCGCGTCAGCGCGAGCAGGGCGGGATAGTTCACCGGACCGTCCTGTCACCGTTCCTTCGACTATCTCCGGTCGGTGTGTGGACAAGATATAAGATATGTGACCAAATAACACACAGACAGCGCTAATCCGATCTATCATTCGTATGAAAACACGCAAAGTGTTGGGGGTCGGCGTCACAGTACTGTTTCTTATCGGCTTTTTGACGGCCGGAAACGTTCTCGTCGCCGCCCATCTGACGATCCTCGATCCGGACTATGTCTCCGAATCCATCGCTGAAACGGATGGCTACGATCGAATCCACACCCAACTTTACGACCACATAGCGACAGGGATATCCGACACGGCCGACAGCGATCCCGTCCTGCCGGTCAACCGGACGGCTGTCATCGCTGACAGCCTCAACCGATCGTACGTCGCCACCCAGGGGAATCAGCTCCTCACGCGGTTCTACGCATATCTCCATGGCCACCGCTCAGATCCGGGACTGTATCTGAATCTCGAGCCGGTCAAAACACGGACGGCCCAGCGGCTCGAGGCACAGATCCGGGCGCTCCAACCGAGCACACTCGCGATCCATCTGCTCAATCGGACTGATCGGACCGAGCTCACGTCGGCCGAACCCGCCGCGGACGGGAACCGATCGGACGATTCGCGTCTCATCAACCGGACACTCATCGCTCAGTTAGACGAGGGACCGGCCGCCTATCGGACGGCACAGGATCAGGTTCGGACGTCATTCCGTGAACGGATCATCGATCAGGCCGTTGCCGAGACGTTCAACCGATCGAGCCAGGACGAGCTACTGGCGTTGGTGATCGAGGACTACGATCCAACGGCGTACTCCGAGGCCGAGAAGGATCAACTGATCGACGATCGCGAGGACGAGATCCGCGCCGAACTTGAAGCCCGGATCCGAACACAGCGCGGCGACGAGATCGACGCCACCGTTGATCGACGGCTCGAACGATTCTACAACCAGTCCCGGCGTGGCAATGCATCGGAGTACGTGGCGAACGAATCGATCGCGACCGGCATCGACACCCTCCAAGAGACCATCGTGGCGGCCCTGACGACTGATCTCTCATACCGGGCCTATCGGGATCGAGCGACCCGGGCCCGCGATCAGATCGCGACCGGGATCGGCGCGGTCGCCCGGTCGCAGCTGGACGAGCAGTTTCCGGATCGCCTCCAGTTGATGCAGCGAGTCGTGCCCGGTGACCAGGAACGTCTCTCGACCGCTGCAACCGTTGTCCGATGGATCGATCGTGTGACGATCGTCCTGCCGATCATAGTCTTGGTATTGTTGGGTGTGCTCTGGCGGTTGACCGGCTCAATCAGGCTGTTCGCCGGGCTCGTCGGCGGGAGTCTCGTGTTGGTCTCACTGCCGGTCATGGTTGGCCTTCCCGTCCTCCGTTTCGAGCTCATCCAGGGACTCCCCAGCGGTCCGATGGGCGACATCGGCCGATCGGTCTTGGATGGGTTTCTCGGCACATGGCGGGCGCAGTCGCTGTCTCTCCTTGGCGTCGGGGTGGTGTTCCTTCTGGTGAGCATTGAACGCCACTACGGGATCGTCGATCGATGAGCGGCGTCCCCGGAGCGGTCACTCGCGATCGGCGGACCGATCGCCGAACATCCTAGTTCAGCGAACGGGGACACAGGGAGGAGAGGGTATAATGACGATGGAGACGGTAGCAGTATTCAGTATGGTGGATACTGCCAACTACCGGTTAGCGAACGGTACCTGGGAAGACGCGGCCGAATCGATCGAGTCGGCGGATTTCGTCGCATTGCCAACGGGCAGTCACGAACAACACTCGATCCATCTCCCCCTCTCCGTCGATACGCTCCTTGCCGAGTACATCACGACCCGACTCGTGGAAACTGCGCCGGAATACGATCTCGATATGGTGATGCTTCCCGAGTTGCCGTACGGATACTCGGAACACCACATGAACTATCCGGGGACGGTGACGCTCTCGGCGGAGACGTACCAACGCGTCATTCAGGACATCGGCACGTCGATGAAACGTCACGGTGCTGCCCGCTTGCTGATCATCAACCACCACGGCGGGAACACCGAACCGCTCAAACTGGCGGCCGATCGACTCCAGCGTGATCAGGAGTTGTCCACTCACGTCGTCAGTCCGCCGTCGTTCGTCAGCGACGCAATCGACGATCACTTCGGCGATGAATGGGGACATGCCGGCGATTACGAAACGAGCGGGATCGAACACATCGCCCCGGAGCTCGTCAAACAGGAGAAAAAGGAACCCCAAACACGCGTCGGTGAGTTCGAGACCCGGACGTGGGCATATTTCGATGACACCACCGAACAGGGTGGCTGGGGCGATCCGACGAACTCCGATCCTGAGTTCTTCGAAACCCTCGTTGAGGAGATGACCGCGGACATCCTCGAATCACTCAACGCTGATATCGACGAAGAGTAGCACACCCACGAAACTGACGACGGGAACCAACCAGCGTCCCGTTGGACAACTCATGCCGGACGGTTCTTCGATGTCACATATCCTTGCCGCGAGCACTGATATTCCACGTCTCGGCGACCCCACCGTCACGGATCCCGGGCAGTGTCTCGTGGATATTGATCGGCCCATACGCGTTCGGGACGATGAATTCGAGTCGATCTCCCACTGCGATGTCGGGGGCGTCGCTCACATCGATCCAACCATGCTCGGAGGATCGATTGTAGAAGTCGATGTCGTCGCGGTGCTTCGGGACGGCCGGCGGGTCATCGACGTACGAGAGCGTTTTGCTGCCGGCATCGACGATCGCCCGGTCGGGGGCCGGCCGCGAGATAACCGTCGTCACAACCGTCAGTGCACAGTCCGTTTTGGTTACCTCGGGCCGGGTTGCTAAGAGCGATGCATCGTTGAACAGATACCGCCCCGGATCGAGCTCGGTCACGACCGGCTGCTCAGCCATGTATCGGGCGGTCGAGGACGCTCCCGTGATCACCGTCTCGACTGCCGTTCCCGTTTCCTCGATCAGCGCGACGACCCGTTCGAGTTGTTCGGCGATGGCGGTACATTCGGATTCGTATTCCGCTGTGGTCATCGCCGATCCGGGGACATGGTTGTCATGACCGAGTATCCCTCTGAGCGTGACACCAGTGGTGTCGTTGACGAGTTCGGCCAGCCGCTTGACATCCTCGCCCGGTTCGACGCCCATCCGACCGATCCCGACGTCGATCTCCAGGATGAGTTCGATCGTCGTTCCACGATCGGCTGCCATCCTCGCAATCGGGCGGATGTTCCCCGGGCAATCGACCACCATCGCAAACCGGTCCGTATGATCGGCGAGCCAGAGTACACGTTCGAGCTTTGCTTCGCTGACGACCGGACAGACGAGCACCAGGTCTTCAACGCCACATCTGACCATCACCTCCGCCTCACTCAGCTTCTGACTCAACACCCCTGGACCGTATAGGGACTCCTGTCGGCGAGCGATCGCCGGTATTTTGTGTGCTTTCACGTGGGGTCGGACGTCCACGCCGGCTGTATCGGCCATCTCCGCGACGTGATTGAGGTTCCGATCGACGACATCGAGATCCGCGACCACTGCCGGCGTTTCGAGTTTGTCCTTCGGTGTGCCCAACGTGGGCTGTGTCTCCGCGAACGTCGGGATCGACATACACCCCTCGCGTATCCGACCGAGTTAGATGTTTCCGATCGTCGAGGGATCGTTAGCCTGGAACCGATTGGACCCTCCTCGGTGGCCCGACGGTGGTTCAAATGGCCATCCAACATCCGAATCTAGCGGTTTCGTTCCGCCTCCGGGGAACATTACTTCCGTGTTCGAATAGATGCCCCGTGCATGTCTTCAGCGACTCCCGTCTTCGATTACTCGGCTGGGACGGCATGGATCGTAACGGAGGCTATCGAAGAAGTCATCGAGGCGGCTCGTGATTCGGACGAGTCCGTCCGTGAGGCGGTCCAGACCGAAATCGTCCGGCAGTTCCGCTCGAACCCCGACTTTCGCGATCGATTCAAGCAGGCGTACGACCGGGCCGGGGTCAATCTTGCGAGTGTGACTGTATCCGGTGATCCACCACGGGACGATCTGCTCGGCTGGCAGGCGCGATTCGATCACACGCCGTGGCTCCGTAAAGTCACCTCGCCAGAAATCGCTCGTGAGGTGGTGGCAAACGGGGAGATCGGCATCGTGCTCAACACACAGAACCTCGGCCAGGCGATCGGCGATGATGTGGATGCTATCGAGGGGCTGTACAATGGCGGCCTTCGGCTGTTCCAGCTCACGTACAACCCACAGAATCTACTTGGCGCCGGGTGTTACGCCAGATCCGATTGTGGGCTGTCCGATCTCGGTGTTGAAGCGATCGAGCGGGTCAACGATCTCGGTGGGTTGATCGATCTTTCCCATTGTGGGCGGGCAACGACGCTGGATGCCATCGATGTCTCGGAGGAACCGGTTGCGATCACCCACGCCGGGTGTGCCGCTGTGGCGGAGCACAATCGATGCAAGGACGATGCGGTGCTTGAAGCGCTGGCGAGTGTCGATGGCTATATGGGGATCGTCGGTGTCCCGTGGTTTCTTGCCCCCGACGAGGACGATCCCTCGCTGGAGGTATTCTTCGAGCATCTGGAGCATGCGATCTCGATTCTGGGGATCGATCGGGTGGGGATCGGGACCGATTTCGGCCACGTCGATGCAGCAGCACCGGATGCCTATCTTGAATCAGCCAGGGAATATATGATCAACAAGGGGTTCCCGGAGGATTACGGCTCGGGATACGGCGATGGGTTCGGGGGGATGCAACGCTACACTGATTGGCCGGTGTTGCGTGAGGAGTTAATGAACCGCTATACAGCCGACGAAGCGCGTGGTATCCTCGGCGAGAATTTCCTGTCGTTTTGGAAACGCCACGGGAGCTGACAACCCTCGAGTTCGCATCGATATTTAGGCCTACGCTAATCTCGTGACGCTGTCAGGGTTGAATCGCTCACTTCCCTTTGAGATTCCACTATGATACGGGCTGGATATGACGCTACAGATCAGATCGTGGTGAAACGACGATCACCCGTAGCGACTGAACCGTTGGATTATCCTGAGCGTCCATCATCGGAACTCCCTGGTTGGGCCCGATGTTTATCGGGCTGGCCGTCACTCCTCCTATCAATCCATGTCGATGGACGATTACGCCCTCTACGATGGCGATACACCCGATCTCACCGGCTGGGAGCGTGATCTGTTCGATGCCGTCTCCCGCGATGAGCCATGGCGACTCGTCGAACGCTTCGCGGATCTCCACCGCGAACCCGGGACCGAGGACGAACACAAGGCCGCCGAATACATCGCCGACCGGTTCGCGACATACGGGATCGACCACGAGATCCACGAGTCCGAGGTATGGATCGGCGAACCGGAGTCGGTTTCGCTTGCGGTGACGAGGCCGGTCGACGAATCGTTCAACGTCGACACGGATCGACCATCGATCAAGGCCCAGTCGTTCTCCGGAAGCGGCGATATCTCGGGTGAGCTGGTGAAACTCGAGCTACCTGAAGCCGAGAACGTCCAGGAGCTCCGTGGCGCCTCACTCACAGACCTAGGCCAAGCCGACCGGGATTTCGATGGCAAGATCGTGCTGGTCGAACAGCCACTCCTCTCCCGACAGTTGGTCATGGAACTACAGGAACGCGGTGCTGTCGCTTACCTGTTGGTGCATCCCCACCCGGATGAACCACACTACGGGACGGCGATGCCAATCTGGGGTGCCGTGCCGACGCCCGAGCAGACCAATCTCATCCCCGAGATGATCATCATGAACCTCGCTCGAACGGTCGGGGATCGTTTGCTGGACCTCCTAGCGGACAACGAGACCGTCGAAGTCACCGTCGAGGCGGATGTGCCACGGCGGTGGATCGAAAGTCCGCTGGTCGTCGGGCGGATCCCCGGCGAGGCAGCGCCGGATGTCGATGATTTCGTCCTGCTGCATGGCCACTACGATTCCTATCACGTCGGCGTGACGGACAACGCGACGGGGAACGCCGGCATGGTTGAGGTTGCCCGCGTACTGAACGATCACCGTGATCGGCTCTGCCGGGATTGCTGGATCGCGTTCTGGCCGGCCCACGAGGGTGGGCGATACGGCGGTTCGACGTGGTTTGCCGATCGCTTTGCGATCGATCTCGCCGAGCGATGTGTGGCCCATGTGAACTTCGACTCGCCGGGCGTCAGGGATGCGACCGAATTCGAGGAGATGTCGGTCTGGATGGCCGAGGCCGACCCGCTGTGTCGGGGGGCGATCGCGGATGTGGCCGGGAAGGATCCAATGGAGAATCGCCCTCGTCGATCGGGTGATTACTCCTTCTATAATATCGGAGTCACGGGGCTGATGTGCCTCTCTTCTTCCATTCCACAAGAAGTTCGAGAGGCCCGCGGGTATCATCCGGTCAGCGGCTCGGGCGGAAATTCCGAGGCGTGGCATCTCGCGACGAACACCCTTGATAAGGCCGACCCGGATGTACTCAAACGGGACATTCAGGTCTATCTCATCATCTTAGCGCGACTCCTCGCCGAGGAGATCCTGCCACTGGATTATCGACGAACGGTCGAGCGACACCGCGAGCATGTTCAGGAACTCGATACTGCTGCCGGCGAGCAGTTCGATCTCTCGCCGGTTCGCGAGGAGTTGGCGACGCTCGCCGAACTGGTTGAGGAATTCTACGACGGACTCGAAACCGGTTCGATCGATCCGGCTTCCGCGAATGCCGCCATGAAAGCACTCCAGCGTCCGTTGGTGCGGGTGAATTTTACCGAGGAAGGGCAGTTCGATCAAGACCTCGCGGTCGCCCGGCCGCCATACCCAGCATTACGGCCGGTCGAACGCCTCGATACACTGGAGGGCGATGACTTACGGTTTCAACTGAAGGAATTGGAACGGGCTCGCAACCGGACCGTCTATGCACTCCGGGAGGCTCAGCGCGCGATCGAGCGCTGAGCGACCGGTGTCACTCGTCACGACGACTTAAGGGGGCATTGTACAAACAGCGGTGGTATGACACCCGATCCGGTCGAAGCCCGAAACGTCTCGCTCGTTGCTCACGCGTCGCTTGACCAGCGTCCGGGCTTCAAAATGGCACTGAACGAGGCCGACGGGCGGCTGCTGTTGTATCTCGCTCATTTCTGGCACAGCGGCTGGTCGATCGTCGATGTAACCGATCCGGCCGATCCGACGCTTGAAACCTTCATCGAGGGGCCGGCCAACACCGTGACGAAAAACATCCAGGTCGATGACGGATTGATGATCACCGGTCTCGAACGTCCCACCGAGGGCTATGGACCGATCGATGATCCGAGGGATCCGGCCGAGCCCCATGAGGAAGGCGCCTACATCTGGGATGTCGACACCGATCCACTGAACCCACAGCTCCGTGGCCACTACGAAACGGGGGGTGCCGGTACCCACCGGAACTTCTATACTGGCGGCGAGTACGCCTATATGATCGCTTGGCCGGCGGACTACGAGAAAGGCATCCTCACCGTTGTCGATGTTTCCGATCCGAGCCAGCCACGGGAAGTCGGTCGGTGGTGGGCGCCCGGCCAGGGACCCGACGATGAACAACCAGCGACGGCGGCCTTCTACGGACATGGCCCGGCGTACATCCGGGACGACCGCGCCTACCTCGCCTACGGCCGCTATGGTCCGGTCATCCTCGATGTGTCCGATCCGACCGACCCGACGATGATCAGCCGACTTGCGATGGGTGACGGGCTTGGCAGCGTCCTCGGGACTCACTCGTTCATTCCGCTGCCGGCGTCCGACATCGCGGTGGTGACGACCGAAGCGATCAGTGAACAGTCACCGCTTGCGGGTGGTGAACCGCTCAACTATACCGCCCTCGTCGATATCAGCGACGAACGTCCGTTCGGATTCGCGGACGATTCCGGCTCGATCGGCCCGAAATTCCTCAGTACCGTTCCGTTACCCACCCCGGAGGAACATCTTCCCTACGACAATTACTATGAAAAGCCCGGTCGGTTCGGTCCCCATAACCTCCATCACCCCCGTGCGGAACCGCTCCGGTACCAGTCGAATGAACGGCTCGTGATGACGTGGTTCAATGCGGGGCTTCGCATCTTCGATATCGCCGATCCACTGGCGCCGACCGAGATCGGCTATTACGTACCCGACGATCCCGACGAGCGGATCGGCACCCGGCCGTCCTCGGGACTCGTCACGCACTTCGAGGACGTCGTCGTCGACCATCGAGGCTACATGTACTGTACGGACCCCAATGCCGGCTTATTCGTCTTCGAATCCACGGTGCTCTGATCACCGGCGGCGAAATAATTAAGAGCAAGTATTGCCGATATCTACATGGGCACCGACACGGTGTCCGCATCCGAACCAACGGGTAGAACCTGATCACTTACCGGTGTCCGATGACATCCCGTTGACCGCCGGTGATCTTCTTCCCGCCGGCGGCAGCGGTCACACACCGGTTTTTCAGCCTGCGCTGATGCCCTGGCCGAGCCACGGGCTGAAGGTCGCTTGTAGAATGTACAGGGGAAACCCTACTCGTCTACGGGTGGGTGGCTCAACGGGACGCTGAGAGCCAGAAGAGTACGCCAGCTGCGAGCAGAAAAAGGGCGATGAGACTGGTGTATGCCGCGATGTAGTCGAACCGATCGGCGAGAAGGCCGATGTACGCCGGTCCGAGGCTGCCGACGCCCATGTAGACGGTCCGCATCGCCCCCAGATCGCCGCCCATGCTCTCGTCGGGGAACCGATCCATGAGATGTGACTGGAGGGCCGGTGGCACAGCGCGCTGTCCGAGCGCATAGAGGACGATCCCGGCGATCGCGATACGTTCGTCAGGTGCGCCAACGATCACAGCGAGGCCGGCACCGCCAACCGCGAGGCCACTCCCGGCCACTATGGGTCGGTGAAACCGATCGCTTACTGTCCCCGCTATCGGCTTGGCGACGATCCCGACGGCATACAACAGGGCAAACGCCGAACTCGCGACCGCCAATGAGACACCATGCACCGCCGTGAGAAAGGTCGGCAGAAAGCTCGTGACGGCGATTGAGGCGAAGACGAACAGCGAATACGACAGGAGCAGCCAGCGCATCCGTGGATCGCCGAACAGTCGATGACCCGTGGCGAGGGCGCCGAGCTCGACCTCCTCGAACACCACCGACTCCCGGCTCAACCGATAGAGCACGATCGGCACCACCGCAAGCACGACCAGCGACGGGAGAAAGGCCGCTCGCCACGACGCGACGGTGACGATCCAGACCGCGAGGCCGGCGGCGAGAATCCCCGAGCCGTCGCTTCCCATCATGTGGAGTCCGAACGCCCGGCCGCGCTTCTCGCGGAACAGATCCGAAAGCAGGGCGCGATCGGCCGGATCGTATAGCCCCGACGCCATCCCGAAGAGTGCGACCCCGATGACGAACCCGACGTAGGATGGCGTCACCATGAGCACGAGCAAGCTCGTCACCACCAGTCCGAGGGCCGCCAGCAGGACAGTCGTTCTGGTGAGTGCATCGGCGAATCGACCGCTCGGGAACTGCATACCTGCCCGGAACAGGGACATGACTGAGAGGGCGACACCGGCGAGGAACGAGGTGATGGCGAGATCGTCGATGATGACCGGGAGCAGAGGCGGCAGTAGACGCTGGACGAGTTTCACCGAGAGGAAGGCGATCGTGATCAGGACGAACAACCGTCCGGAATGCCCTCGGAAGAGGCGTTCTTCCCCATCGGTGTTATAGCCCATTAGGTGGCGCTGTCAGCACGGGGGTATGAATACCCGGTGTTCGCGGTAGGAACCACCGCAAGAGGATGATACGAGGGTGTACTCCCGAAGACCGGTTCGCCAGCGATCGACGGGCCGACATCCGTCTCGTCGTACTGAGTCGAATATCTCCCTCACCGTATCGAGTGGTCCCGGTCGCTGTTTGTTGGGGTATAGCCCGTTGGTCGTTCACAGGATTTCGAGGCGGATGCCACTTGGCTTGACCCCGTCGAGGTGTTGACGCCTACCTGTTATTTCGTTTGCATACCGTGCCCAACACCACTTTGTACGATCACGGAGGTTCTCCTCGCGGCCGAACGCTTATGTTACTGATGGGTGGGCACTACGGGCATGAGACTCGGCGTGTCTCTGCCATCGTACGCGAACGACGGGATGCGCATCCCCCCGGATCGACTCGCACGGTTTGCGGCCCGGGCCGAGGAGCTCGGCTTCGCCGGCGTCTGGATCACCGAACACCTGCGTCGGCCGCCCGGCCGGGAGTACTCACGGCTCGATCCGCTGACGACGCTCGCCACAGTGGCGGGTGCGACCGAGACGATCCCGATCGGCACCTCGATCATGATCCTCCCGATGCGACATCCCGTTATGGTCGCCAAACGGGCAGCGACCATCCAGCATCTCGCCGCCGATCGGCTCACCCTTGGACTCGGGCTCGGTTGGGTCGAGGCCGAGTACGACGCCGTTGGCGTCCCATTCCGTGAACGCGGACCGCGGTTCACCGAGGGTCTTGAGTTGCTCTCACGGCTGTTCGCCGAGGATGTTGTGACCTTCGATGGGGAGTTCTACTCGGTCGATGACTTTCGATTGGAGCCGTCGGTCAGCCGCCGACCACCGATTCTCGTTGGTGGGGGTAGCG
This sequence comes from Halobacteriales archaeon, assembly GCA_042219475.1. Classification (GTDB taxonomy): domain Archaea; phylum Halobacteriota; class Halobacteria; order Halobacteriales; family Hikarchaeaceae; genus Chewarchaeum. The sequence continues at coordinate 15,340 of JBDGPX010000071.1, read as the reverse complement.
TCGAAGGGGATGGTGAACGTTTCGTTCCGGAACCCGTGAAAGACCGGATCCACACCTACGGCGACGGCTGGATCGCGGCGACGCGCCATCCCGACGATCTCGCGGAGACGTGGAGGGAGATCGCAGACCACGTAGCGGCGAACGGTCGTGATCCGACACTACTGGAGAAGGTCGCGCTGAACTTCATCCACATGATCCCGAACGTCGACACCGAGGCGGCGTTGCGGCGGCAGCGAAAGGCATTCAAAGGAAAGGGGGATGTCGAGCAGGCGTTGGACAGTTCACTCACGGGGAGTGTCGAGGATATCCGCCAGTTGGTCGCACAGTATGAAGCCCAGGACTACGACGAACTCATCCTCGGCACCCGGACACACGATCTCCGTGAGATCGACCGACAGCTCGAACTGTGGGCCGATCGATTGTCGTCGTTCATGTAAATTGTCTCGAAGCCATGTTCGAGAAATCCGCTGGATCGCCGTCGCTCTGGAAAGACTTCACTTGCCGCTGGCGATCGGCCTCTCATGAGCTATCGGAGCGGAGATCGAACAGTTCGCGGATACGATCGGTGATCCCCACGCGGATTATCGCCGGTGTTTGTTGACTCGTCGATGTTTCCTCTCCATCTGGTTGCTGATAATTAATCTAAGAAAGGTATCCATCGGATTATTTACTGTAAACCGATACAGATAATCCTTATTCTCCCACCCATCGAACATCATCGACAGGGAATCCAGTGCGGGCCTGTATACGACCGTGGTGGATTACGGATGCCAAGAGAGGGGTACTGTCGTTCGGATGTACCGAAACGGGTGCCAGATGATCGGTGATCGGAACAACCGCACCGTTCCCTATCAATAACACGCAATCATGACAGAGATACATCTCTCTCGACGAGCAGCGCTTGTGAGTCTCGGTACCGTCGCTACGATCAGTATCGGTGGTTGTGTAGGTAGCATCGCCGGATCACAGTCCGATCTACAACAGCAACTCGATACTGTACGTAAAGCAACCGAGCAGTACTCCGATCATACGAAAGCGCTCCAGGATGGATTCAAGATCCAAGGGCCATTTGTCCCAGGGATGGGATGGCATTTCACCCATCCACAACGACTGAAGGACGCCGCCAAGAACGGATTTTCGCTCGAAAAACCACCGCTACTCACCTACGATAGTGAGATGAATCTGGGAGCAGTCGAGTGGGGGGTGCCCACGAAGGCGATCGACGAGACTCCTGATCTGTTTGCCGACGAAAACGCTGACGCGACCGAGAAGTGGCATCCCCACAAATCGGCGACTCACGTCTTTGCTGTTCCAGATGAGAAACAAACGGATCCCAAGAGTATCACCTCCGAACAATTCACGAAAAACACACACTGGGCGGAGTTCCGCCCGCCCAATCCGGATCTGACACCCGGCGATACTGTGAAACTACATTGGGGAAGTCTCAAGGCCAAACAAACCACCCCCAAAAAAGAGCGGATCATCGATCTTGTCCAGACACATCCCGACTTGACGACGCTCCATGCTTGGGTACACGCCGACAATCCTGAGGGCGTGTTTAAGCCCGCCAATCCCGAATTCGCACAATCTATGGGCTCAGATGGTCACTCCCACTGATAATACGCGTTTTTGTTGTCCCTGTTTATCGGATCGTTGGGGTCTGTTCGTCACTCCTGGTTGTGTTCGGGAAACTGGGCGATGAATCGACGGTTCGGCGAGGGTGAAATCTCCAGTATAACCTCCCCGACGAGCGTATAGTACCGTCGTCGGCCCTCCATGTAGGAATCGATGAGGCCGGCGTCCGTCAGCACATCGAAGTGATGGGTGGCTGTCGTCCCGTCCATTCCGATCGTATCCATCAACTCGGAGACGTACATGTCGCGTCGAGAGAGGTGTCTGAGGATTTCGAGCCGTGGCTTCGAGCCGAGCACTTCGAGTGTGTCCATATAGAGATAATATTCCAACGAAATTTTATTTGTTTCGATGGCATAGCAACAACTGCCTATGGCTGAAGTCCCCGCACAACAGGACGACGAATCGTCGACCAACACCATCGCTGATGGCTACTTCGAAGAGGAGTATTACATCAACGCCGAGGACGCTGGTGAGTTTCTCGTCGAATTGGGCGAACAGCTCAGAGACCAAGACGAGATCACGATCACCGGCGATGACTGGGAGCTTCCCTTCGCGTTCGGGGAGCCGGTCAACCTCGATATCGAGTTCGAAGGCAACGGCGAGCCCGAGTTGGAGATCGAAGTCGAATTAGGTGGACGCGTCGAGGACGAGGTACCCGACCTCGAGTAGGACGCCAACTCTCTCTTTTGGGTGTGTATTTTTATCGGAGAGACAGTCCTTTTGGCAGTCGAGCGTCGGGTTTGATTCCCTCGCTGACTCGAGATTGATTTCGATCACCGTTTTCTTTCCCCGCCGCCCACGATGGGCTATGGATACTACACAGCGTCCACGGATCCGAGAGCTCGGCATGATGCCTGGCGAGTTACCGACCGGTCCACACAACGCGATTACTGACGTACCTGGTACGCGGGTCGGCCACGAGACGCTCCACTGGGGCTCGCCCGACGATGCAGAATGCGTCCGAACCGGTGTTTCGGTCATCGACCCTGTCGATCGGGATCTATACGAGTCGCCGGTTGTCGGGGCAGCCCACGTCCTCAACGGCTACGGGAAGTCGGTCGGATTGCCACAGCTTCTCGAACTCGGACAACTTGAGACGCCGATCGGCCTCACCAACACGCTCGATGTCTGGACGGTTGCCGATGCGATCGTCGGGCGAGTACTGGACCGACACTCCGAGGTTCGATCGATCAATCCCGTCGTCGGGGAATGTAACGACGGTCGATTACACGATATCCGCGGCCGTCATGTGACGGCTGATCATGTCGAGCAGGCGTTTGCGGCGGCCACGGACGACCTCCCGGAGGAGGGTTGTGTCGGCGCAGGAGTGGGTACGACCGGCTTCGGATGGAAGGCAGGCATCGGGACTGCCTCCCGACGTGTCGATGCGAACACTGTCGGGGCGCTGGTGTTGACGAACACCGGACGGGCGACGGATCTCCGCATCGATGGTCTCGATATCACCCGATTTCTCGAACAGTCACCTGATGAAACATCGAGTGATGGATCGATCATGCTGATCGTCGGGACCGATGCCTCGCTGTCGGCGCGGCAACTCGGGCGATTGGCAAAGCGGGCGCCGCTTGGCCTCGCCCGGGTCGGTGGAATCGCCTCCCATCGCAGTGGCGATTTCGTCCTTGCGTTTGGGACTGGTTGTGACGACCACGTCAACGAGACCGATCTGACGCCGCTATTCAGAGGCGTGATCGAATCGATCGAGGAGGCGATCTACAATTCCCTCACTACGGCAGTATCGACGACTGGAGTCGGAAACGAGACGGTGAATGCGATCCCCATTGAGGCGATCGAGGCAGCCGTCGCGGAGCGATCCGCCTGAGCACTCTCTTTCGGAACCACCTGTCGAGCATGATGGCTATTGGATCGACGCTTCAGGAGCTCCCATTACACAGAGTCGAGGAGAAAGCCCATTGTCGGACAACAATGATCGCCGTCCGAACGCAGACGAATCCGAGATCGTCGGATCATATCATCGGGCTGCGAACCGTGACCACAGCCAATAGCGAAGCCGAGCGGATAACAATCCAAGTATTGCCTGGATTTGGCCCTTCATGCTGACTCGATAACAGTCCTGAGGATGCGCCGATGTCGCCGCGGTAATAATCGTCTCTGCAACGTCCGCTGGTTGCAAAGCGGTGCTCAGTTCGTTGCGAGCGAACCGTTCGTACTTTCTGTACATCGAGGCATACACAGAGTCTATCCGATTGGTCGCCGCGGCGACCTCCTTGTGCGACATGGCCGTGTCTACAAACGGCGGTTCGATCAGGATGACCTCGACATCGAATGATCGGAGTTCATCCCGGAGTGACGCCGTGTAGGCCGCGAGTGCGGCTTTTGTGGCCGCATACGCCCCTCCTATCGGGACGGGGAAACGTGCTGCGACGCTCCCGACGTTGATTATCCGGCCCGCTTTCCGGTTTCGCATATGCGGAACAACAGCACGAATGAGTCGATGCGGTCCGTAGAGATTAGTGTCAAACTGTTCGTGAAGGGTCGCCGTTGAGAGTTCTTCAAGCGCCCCAACACTCGCGATCCCAGCGTTGTTGATGAGACAGTCGATGCGTCCGGTTTCGTTCAGCACCCGCTCTATGACCGTCTCTATTTGTTCCTCATCCGTTACATCCAGCGATGCGACCTGACACCCTACGTCAATTAGCTCATCGACGTCGTCGGTGTCCCGAGCGGTCGCGTATACGATCCATCCCTCCTCGGAGAATGCTCTGGCGGTCGCCCGGCCGATCCCCGAAGAACACCCCGTGATAACGACCGTTTCGGACATGGTTCTATGATTTCGATGGGAGGGGGTACTATATAACACGCTGTAATGGGGATTTTGCCTGGAATCCCACAGGAATACATCGGCTACAGGTAGCGTATTTTCCCTATTGGGTTTTCCTGCAATGAGTATCGTAATCCGTGATAGTGGCCATCGAATATAATACCGTCAATTCACCGTCCGCCGTATCGGATACGGTAACCATTCGATCGAGTGGCATATATGCGGAGTACCCATCCCTCTGAAATAGACACGACTCATGCGAGTGGTCGAGGTGACCGAATACGGGGATCCGTCGGTACTGACGGTAACACAAAAACCACGTCCGGAGCCGACTGATGATGAGGTTCGAATCGACGTTGTACGGGCCGGTGTCAATTTCGCCGATATCGAAAAACGCCGGGGGAACTATCCGGATGGGCCTGCGCCACCTTACGTTCCAGGCATCGAAGTTTCGGGAACCATCGACGCGACCGGACCCGACGCGGATCGACAGGTTGGCGAGCCCGTTACCGCCATCGTCGACGGCGGCGGCTACGCCGAATACGTCGTCACTTCTGTCGAGACGCTTATCGACATCCCGTCGGGGATGGACCTTGCCACCGCCGTTGCCCTCCCGGTCCAGTTTTTGACTGCGCACAACGCACTCTTCGAGTGGGGTGGTCTCGAGACCGGGGAGCGAGTACTGATCCACGCTGCAGCCGGCGGCGTCGGCACCGCTGCCGTACAGCTCGCCCACCAGACTGGGGCAACGGTATTCGGGACCGCCAGTACGGCTGATAAGCTCGCAGTCGCCAGCGATCTCGGCGTGTCCCATCCGATCGATTATACGACTGAGGATGTCACATCCGTGATCGAAGACGTCACCGATGGCGATGGGGTTGATCTCGTCTTGGATGGGGTCGGCGGTGATGCCTTCTACGCGAGTGTCGATGCGCTCGCGGATTGTGGTCGCATCGTCACGTATGGGATGGCAAGCGGGGATATCCCAACGATCTCGACCCCCCGGCTCTTTTTCGCCAATCAATCCCTTCTCGGCTATCACTTAGGTCACGCCTTGGAACACGCGCCGGAACGCGTACAAACCGGCGTGAACACGCTCACTGATCGGTTTGAGACCGGGGCGTTCACGGTTGAGATCGGGCTAGAACTCCCACTCTCGGAGGCTATGGACGCCCATGAGGCGCTTGCGTCTCGGGAAACAGTCGGCAAGACGGCCCTCATACCCTAATCCCGGATTTCTTTCGCCAGCATGGAGTCCTGAGGGATGATTCCTCATGCTCGTCCCGATCGTCCAACAGGTCACCGTCGTCTGGCTGGCGGTTCTCACCCCCTATTTTACATCTTCGATAGTGCTGATATTTGAACGGGTCATCAACTATAACAGCCTGCGATTCTTTCGCTCTGCTGGATTCATAAATGAGTTCCAGCGAAAACATCGACGAGGCTGTTGACGAAATCATCGCCGATCGCTTGCGTGTCGATCGAACGGAGTTCGATGATGAGACGTCGTTTACCGGGGAGACCCTCGACGCGGATTCGCTCGACATCGTCGAAGCGGCGGAAGCGATCGACGCAAATCTCGGCGTCCATATCCCCGATGAGGACCTCGAGGAACTGGAGACGGTCGGTGATGTGAAGGCGTACATTCGGGATCACTCCTGACGTTGGTCATGCGACGGAGCGCCGTCATCACCGGCGTCGGAGCCATCACGCCGGTCGGTTCGACCGCGGACGAAAGCTGGGATGCGATCAGTCGTGGGGAAAGCGGCATCACCGAGCTCACTCGCGTTGATGCTGACGCCGCCAACCTTTCGTCCGAGATCGCCGGTGAGGTCGGCTTCGCTGCCGACAGCTACGCGTGTATCGACGAACGCCGAATGGGCCGATATACACAGCTCGGCATCGCTGCCAGTTTGGAAGCCGTCGAAGACGCCGGTCTCGATCCGGATGCGATCGAAACGGCCTCGGATCGCGTTGGGGTGAGCATCGGATCAGGGATCGGCGGCTTTCCAGAGATCGAAGACGGGATCGAAGGTGATCGAGTGGATCCGTACTTTGCGTTACGGTTCTTGCCGAATCTGGCGGCGGGATACGTGAGTGAACGTATCGATGCACGCGGTCCGAATCGGGCTCCCGCGACTGCGTGTGCGGCGAGCACCCACGCGATCGGCGACGCACTCACCGATATCCGCTCGGGCGATGCGGATATCATGATCGCTGGCGGCTGTGAGGCCGCATTGGCTCCGACAGCCGTTCGCGGATTCGATGCGATGCGGGCACTGAGTACCCGTAACGACGCTCCGTCCAAAGCGAGCCGGCCGTTCGATGCCGACCGCGATGGATTCGTTATGGCGGAGGGGGCCGGTGTGATCGTTCTCGAAGCGGTCGATCATGCGGCTGCCCGTGGCGCCGAACCTATCGCCGAACTGTCGGGTGCCGCACGAACGGCGGACGCCCACCATCCGACGAAGCCGCCGGACGATGCACACGGCCTTCGGCGGTGCATGCAAGCCGCCATCGACGATGCCGATCGGAGCCCGAACGAGGTCGATCATATCAACACCCATGCAACGAGCACACCCCGAGGGGATCAACACGAGGCGACAGCGATCCGCTCCGTCTTCGAGGAGCCCCGCCCAGTCACGAGTACCAAAAGTATGATCGGACATACCCTGGGCGCCAGTGGTGCAATAGAGGCGGTCGTCTGTGCGAAGGCTATTCAGCACGATCTCCGACCGCCGACGATCAATTACGAGACGCCCGACGATGCATGCGACGTGCCGGTGATTACAACACAGCAACGGGACGAGGTGGATGTCGTCCTCAGTAACTCCGCTGGGTTCGGCGGATCGAACGGATCATTGGTCTTCGAGGACGTGAGTAGGGATGTCACAGCGGCCTGATATCGCGGTTCCACTCCCAGCGACGCCTGCGGACACCGCAGTGCGATGTGGGGTGGACGTGGTGTCGATCGAGCGAATCGAACGCCTCCTCGACGAATTCGACAGTTCGTTCAAGGACCGGGTGTATGCAACTATCGAGCAGCGATACTGTGAACAGCAGGGTGATCCACCCCAGCACTACGCAGCTCGGTGGGCGGTCAAGGAGGCCTTTATGAAAGCTGTTCCAACTGACGCCTTACCGATCCCATTCCGAACGATCGCTGTGATACGTCCCGATGATCAACCGCGATTGATACTGAACGGGAAAGCCGAAACGGCAATCGCCATGATCGGTGCCGATGGGGATCGAGACGGGAGCGTCGAGACGGCGGTAAGCTTGAGTCACGATCGCCACGCCGATCGGGCCATCGGACAGGTCGTGCTGTTGACCGACCGACCCCAATGACGACCGCATACGTCTTTCCGGGACAAGGTAGTCAAGCCCCGGGCATGGGAGCGGCATTTTATGAGACCTGGCCTGCAACCCGGGAACGGTTCGATCAGTTGGACGATTCGGCTGCTCTCGATCTGTACGATCTCTGTTTCCAGGCGGATCAGGAGACGCTACAGACTACTGCGAACACGCAGCCGGCGGTGTATGCTATTGGTGTCGCAACGTACGCCGGAGCGGTGTCACGGATCGGACCGCCGGACTACGTTGCCGGCCATAGTCTCGGACATCTCACTGCGGCCACCGCGGGTGATGCTTTAATCCCGGAAGACGGAATTGAGCTGGTTACACGACGCGGCGAATTGATGGAGGACGCCGCACAGCGTGATGGACCCGGTACGATGGTGGCCGTTTTGTTGGCTGATCCGGCCGATGTCGAACGCATTTGCGGGGAGTACGAGAACGTCAGTGTGGCTGGGTTCAATACCCCGCGACAGACGGTCATCAGCGGCACGACCGATGCCATCAGCGCCGCCCGGGCAGCGATCGAAGCGGAGACGCGCGCCCGGTTTACCGAGCTCGATGTCGGGGCGGCCTTTCACTCACCCGTGATGGCGTCTGCGTCGTCGCCGTTTGGCGAACTCGTCGATCACATCCCGTTTCAGAACGCTTCGATCCCGATCTGTTCGGACGTCACGACCGAGATCTACACGGACCCGGCCGTCGCCCGGCGTGATCTAACGGCTCAACTCACGGCTCCGATCGACTGGGTCGGCGTGATCGACACCCTGTCCGAGCGTGGTGTCGAGACGTTTGTGGAATTCCCGCCTGCAGGAACGCTCGTTGAACTGATCGAGAAGATCGCGCCGGAGACGGAAACGATCGCACTTAAATCGCCCGACATAATCGAGGACGTACATCATGAGTGACTTTGGCGACGACATCGCCGTCGTCACGGGCGGGACGAAAGGAATCGGGCGGGCTGTCGCCACGCAACTTGCTGCCGCCGGTGCGACAACGGTTGCAACCTATGCACACGACGACGATGCAGCCGAGGAGACAGCCCGGACACTCCAGTCACACGATTCGGCGAACATGGTCCGACAGTTCGATGTCAGTGACTATGAGGCCGTCTCAACGGCTTTCAGGGAGATCAACGAGGAGATCGGGCCGCCATCGATTCTCGTCAATTGTGCGGGCGTGATGCGCAACTCGCTTTTGATCCGAATGACGCCCGAGGAGTGGCAGACGGTCCTTGAGACGAATCTGACGGGGACGTTCTACTGCCTGCGGGAGGCGGGCCGGCTGATGCTCCGTGAGCGTGCCGGTCGGATCGTGAATGTCAGCAGTATCGCCGCCCAGCGGGGCTGGGCCGGACAGGCGAACTACGCCGCAAGCAAGGCCGGGATCATCGGCTTGACCCGATCGGCCGCTCGCGAACTCGGCGACCGATCCATCCGAGTGAATGCGGTCTGTCCGGGCTACACGGATACGGATCTCTACCGATCCGAGTTCGGAAACGCCGCCGACGAGGAGTTGCGACTCGATACGATCCCGGAAGGGCGAATCGCCGATCCCGAGGAGATCGCTGCCGGGATCGTATTCCTCACCAGTCGTGACGCCTCCTATGTGAACGGTGCGATACTCCGTATGGACGGCGGTCTATTGAGCTGAGCGTTGGCCCATGACAGATCCGTTCACCGACACGTATGACACGCTGACTCTCACGGAGCTCTCCGAGGACATCGCCCATCTGTGTTTGGATCGGCGGCCCGAACTCAACGCGATCGACGAATCCTGTCTTGATGACCTCGATACAGCCCTCGATGCCTTAGAGCGACACGAGTCGATCCGGCTATTGCTCCTCTCGGGGGCGGGATCGCGCGCGTTTTCGATCGGCGCCGATATCCGCCATCGGCTTGACGAACTCAACGCTGAGATTGCTCAACGGCTATCACGTCACGGGCAACGGACGTTTGCCAAACTAGACCGCTTTCCCGGGCCGGTCCTCGCCAGTATCGACGGTTACTGTCTGGGCGGCGGGATGGAACTGGCGGCGTGTGCCGATCTCCGGATCGCAAGTCCGGATGCGACGTTCGGCCAACCGGAACAGGAGCTCGGTCTCATCCCCGGGTGGGGTGGATCACAGCGACTGCCACGGATCATCGGTCCCAGCCGCGCCAAGCAGGTGATCTTTACCGCTGCTGAATTTGACGCGGAGACGATGTACGAGTATGGATTCGTTACGGAACTCTCGGAGACGCCGTTCGAAACGGCCCGCGCCCGTGCCGAATCGCTTGCGGAGTTTTCCCCGACAGCACAACGATACGCGAAACGCGCAATCCGGTTAGGTATCGAGTCACCTGCCGCTGGCCCCGCCTTTGAATCATCGAGCTTCGGCTATCTGGCCGACGAGCTCCACAACAACGACGATACCAATGCGGGAAATAACCCTTCTAGGAATTGATACGATCACGCGATACTGATCTAGTGAGGCTACCGGCTGTTGATCACCGAACGCGTCATCCTCACTCGGCTCAGCTTCCGATCTTAAACGATCAAATGATCCCCAGTCTCCGTCCTTCCTCCCGAAAGACGTCGATACACCGATCGATTTCGGAGGTGGTGTGTGTCGCCATCGGTGCGACCCGAATCCGACTCGTTCCCTGAGGAACGACGGGTGGAACGACCGACGGAGCGAATATGCCCCGGCTTTGAACGGCGTCCGCGAGCGCCTCGGTATCGTCACGATCGCCGACGATAACTGGTAGTATCTGCGTTTCACTGTTGATTTCGAACCCACAATCGATGAGCCCCTCACGAAGGTGTGCCGTATTCTCCCACAGCTGTTGTCGGCGGTCAGTTTCCGCCGCGATGCGGAGTGCTTCACGAGCGGCACCGGCAAGCGGCGGGGCCAGTCCCGCAGAGAACACGAACGATCGCGCTGCATTCGCGATGTACTCGATCAGCGGTTCGCTGCCAGCAACGTATCCGCCCTGACTCGCTAATGCTTTCGACAGGGTGCCCATCTGGATCTCGACCCGATCAGTCAGCCCCTTCTCTTGGACGATACCGCCGCCGTTCTCGTACAGGCCGGTCGCATGGGCCTCATCGGCCATGACCCAGGCACCATACTCATCGGCCAAGTCACAGATCGTCTCGAGGGGAGCGATATCACCGTCCATACTAAACACGGAGTCCGTCACGATGAGCCACGAATTGTCCCCACTTTCCCCGCGGTCGGCTAACGCTGTCTCTAAATCGTCCATATCGAGGTGATCGTACGTCACGACCTCCGAATTCGAGAGCTCACACCCTTCCTCGATACACATATGATTGAGCTCATCGGTGAAGATGACATCCGGGTGGAGTGCCGGAATCGTCCCGATATTCGTCGCATAGCCGGAGGAAAACACGACGGACCGCTCGGTGCCTTTCTTCTCGGCGATCGTGCGCTCTAAGTCATGGTGGACACTGGTATCACCAGTCAGCAATCGGGCCGAGCCTGCACCGGTCCCGACCTCCCGAATCGCCTCTACGGCCGCGTCTTGCACTCGCTCGTCTCTCGCCAGACCGAGGTAATTGTTCGATGCAAAGACGAGAAACTCCTCATCGTCGAAATCGGGATCGGTCGTTCCGGGGTCGCTCGCTATTTTCCGGTGTTTGTCGATTTTATCGACAGGCCGTAACCGTCGTCGCATCCCGTGCTTTTCGAAGAATTCCAACCGGGATTCGATGTCAAATCCATCGTCGACAGCCATAGCGATCCCATTGGTATCGGTTCACTGTTTAGCTTGGGATTGTCGGGGGGAGACCGATCTCGTCGCTACCATGCCTCGATCTGATTGACGTATTTGAACTGTCCGTTCAACAAGCCTGATCAACGATCGGAGCGATCCTTATATCACGCCGACAATCGGCAGTGACACCGTCGTGTCTCCGAATGCGGAGGATATCGTGAAGTAACCGGTGCTGCCTCCCCATTGACCTCCTTCTCCGCGTAGCGGAGGAATCCCACCACGGGATTTCAGACCCAGCGTTGCGGCCTGTTGGTTTCAAGACCCATCCGTTCCACTCCTCACTTGATGGTTTGTTGTCATGTCATGGCAATATCTTGCGGAAAACGGTGGGAAATCCGGCAGTGCAATAGAACGGTGGACTGTCAGACGATGTTGTCCGCTCGACCCCCGCCTGTTCGCTCCTCGGTTCCGACGTAGTACTCCGTAGAAGTTCTTGAGGAATCGAGAAATGAGTGCCCAAAAATCGCGGGACATGACGGCAGATGTACACTCATCTGATGTATTTCCTCAATAGCTTTCCCGAGTTACTATGTCGGAACACTCCTCACTCACGGGAAGGCGGGGGTATGCGCTCGTATCTCTATCAGACTACTCGAGAACGGGACAGTGCCCTGGGCGTCCGAACACGCGCCTGATCGACATCTGTGGATGTAACCGATTATCCTTACGTCGAGAGCACATCTCCGGAGCATCAAGATTTCCTATCCGGACTTACGGCGATTCTTACACCTTTCTGTGACGGCAGCTATCTACTCGTAACCGACAGACCACCGTCGCTACTGGCGACATGGCCGGTTCAGGCAGTCTCATTCCGTCAGGGTTGTCGGCGGACGTTGGCGGTTGCCGACCGCTCTTTGTCGCGACTCACCCATTCACTGTATGGCCGATACGTTCCATTCGTTTGCCGATCTCCTCGATATCCTTGAGGGGCGATCATTCGATCGCTCGCCGGCGGTCATCAGCAACGCCCACATCACCGGCTTAGCGGTCGCACGTGCGCTTGCCGAGGCCGACATTCCGGTGATCACCCTCGATCAGGATCCCAACGGGGTTGCCGCCTACTCCGACGCAGTCACCCTCGCGGGATCGATCACCTATCCGCTTTCGGATCGAGATGGATTCCGTGCTGATCTCGAAGCGGTCGTCGATGCAGCTGGCACAGACGTCGTCGCGTTCGGGTGTATGGATGAGTGGATCCACGCACTCGCACGGACTGATCCGGACGGTGTTCGGCTTCCATTTGCACCGTTCGAGACTGTCGATGCCGTCCTGAACAAGGCCTCACTGTACGAGCGAGCGCGGGAGCTTGAGGTCCCGATCCCGGAGACCTACCAGTTAGATCACACCGATCCGGAGACGGCGGCCGAGGAACTAGGGTTCCCGCTGGTCGTCAAACCGGCGTTGAAACGGCGATTCGAGGATGCCTTCGGCACGAATCTGGTTATCGCTGACGATGCCGCGGAGTATCACGACATCGTCGGCGAGGCGACAGACGCCGGACTGTCGGTACTCGCCCAGGAGTATATCCCCAAACGACAAGGAGACCTCTACACCGTTGGATCGTATACTCCGCCGACCGATCGCGATCCGATCTCGTTCGTCGGCTGTCGTCAGGCGGTCTACCCGCCCGATGTCGGCACGACCTGTCTGGTTGAGGCGGCGACACCGCCGGCCATCGAGACATATGCCCGAGACGTGCTGACTGACGCCGATTACTACGGCATCAGTGAGGCCGAATTCCTCTACGACCGGGCCACCGATACCTACCGATTGCTCGATATCAACACCCGACCTTGGAAGTGGATCGGCCTCCCGATTTTCGCCGGCGCCAATCTACCACTGGCGGCGTATGCCGATGTAACCGAGATGACATACGAACAAGGACCTATCACCGATGCGACGTGGATATATCTGAAGGATTACGCACGCCTTCTCGCTGAAACGGGTGGGGCCGATCGGCTTTCCCCGAATGACTGGCAATCGATTCTGTCAGGCGAATTTACCGATCGGTCGGATCTCACGACGGCCGTGTATCGACCTGATGATCCGGCGCCGACATATCAACTACTCACCAACGAGTTCGGTGAGGCGGAGTATTACTGTGCGTGTTAATACATATACTCTCCCTCATGTTGTATGTAACCGAATCCGGATGATCGATCTCTCACCGTTTTTTGTATCGATTCTTAGATTGGATTACGCACCTCGATTCCAAGCAGAGTGATCTACTACACGTAATGAGACTGTAATCGATAACGGTTACTCGGATCACGGAAATTATATCTATCACCACGTTTACGATGTTTCTATGCCGATACAACGCCGGGAGCTTATAACGGCGATCGGTGCAGGAGCCGTAGTCAGTACGGCCGGCTGTGCCCAATTCGGAACAAGTAGTGATCAGCCCGAAGTGATCGGTGAAACGCTAACACTCACCACAACAACGAGCACCTACGACACTGGATTACTCAATGAAATTCATCCTGATTTCGAGGAGATGTACGGCGTGACCGTTGACGCGGTCGCTCAGGGTACGGGTGCAGCACTTGAGTCGGCTCGGAACGGGGACTCTGATGTGGTGATGGTCCATGCCCGCAGCCTTGAAGACGAGTTCATGCGCAATGGCTACGGAATCAACCGACGCGATCTCATGTTCAATGACTTCGTCATCGTTGGACCGGAGAACGATCCAGCGGGGATCCAGGGCATGGATTCGGCGACGGAGGCTCTCACTACCATCGCCCAAGCAGAGGCGACGTTCGTCTCACGTGGGGACAATTCCGGAACCCACACGAAGGAACTCACTCTATGGGATGCCGCGGGGACCGAACCTGGCGGTGACTGGTATCAGGAGACCGGCACTGGGATGGGCGAAGCGTTGAACATCGCTAACCAGCAGAACGCCTACACGCTCTCGGATCGAGGGACCTTCATCTCCCAACGCTCGGAGATCGATCTCATCATCCTGGTGCAAGGCCCAATCAAGGGTGGTCCGGAAATCCTGGCAAATCCCTACGGTATTATGGCGGTCAATCCCGGGGTACACGACAACGCCAACTACGACCTCGCAATGGCGTACATCGGATGGATCACGAGTCCCAGGGCGCAAACCGCCATCGCGGAGTATCAGGTCAACGGGGAACAACTGTTCTTCCCCGAGGCTGTCTCCGCGGATCCGGATTTCCAACAGTACGTTCCAGAAGGGTGGAGTAGCGACTCCAGGGGGTGAACGTGCCGCTTGAATCGGTCTCCCCACTGCTGCCGGGGATCGTCGATCTTCCGTTCCGGGATGGGTATGTCCCAAGTATCATCTACGTCTCGCTATACGTGAGCGTCATCGCCGTAACGTTGAGTACACTGTTCAGTGTCCCGGTTGCTATCGTGATGGGGTTCACCGACTTTCCGGGCAAACAATTCATAAAAACGATCATCAACACCGGCATGGGGTTCCCAAGCGTGGTCGTCGGCCTTTTCGTTCTTTTCATCGTCTCCAACCAGGGACCACTCGGGACGCTGGATCTCATTTTCACCAAGGAGGCGATGATCATGTCGCAGTTCGTGCTCGCAACGCCACCGATCACGGCGATTAGTCTCGCAGCTATCACCGGCGTGAGTGAAAACGTCCGCGACGCCGCTTATGTGCTCGGTGGTACGCGTTTTGACGTGGCGCTGGTCGTCATTAAGGAGGCTCGATACGGGATCGCAACGGCCGTCTTGGCCGGGTTCGGCCGCGCCATCAGCGAGGTCGGCTCCGTCCTCATCGTCGGCGGCAACA
>JBDGPX010000138.1:0-26507 GCA_042219475.1 Halobacteriales archaeon | reverse complement strand
CTCCAGAGGACGGCAGAGAATATCTCAGTTTCCACCAACAGTGCAGACAGCACCCCATGATTCCGCCCGCTGTATCACAGTCTCGTGGACGGAACCGCTGTATCACAGTCTCGTGGACGGAACGTTTTTGCCCACACCCACTCAATCGAGCGGGTGTGACCCCCAGCCGGAAACCCGTCCTTGCGGGACTTCTCACGGTGGTTACGTTACTCGCGGGGGCGATCCTTTCGGGGGTCCTTTCGACGGTGTTTTTCGCCATCACGATCGCATACGTCATGGCTCCGATCCACCGACGGATCGTCAACCGTGGGGTTTCCACGTGGATGGCGAGTGCGATCGCGACCACACTTGTCTTCGTTGGAATCATCGGCGTCTTCCTTCCGATCGGACTCATCCTCTATCTCCGTCGACGGATGTTGCTTGAGCTGATCGGATCGTTGCCCGAGAGTGTCACGGTTGAGGCGTTCGGCTTCACCTACTATCTCACCGCCAGCGAATTCATCGAAATGGCGACGCGGTGGCTCAGCCAGCTCGCCGTCCAGGCAGCTCGAACAGCGCCGATCCTAGCGATCAAAGCGACACTCTTTGTACTGGTTGTTTTCGCGTTGTTGTTGCGTGGTCGTCAGGTCGGCATCGCGCTCCTGGCCCCGATCCCTACAGAATATCACGACATCGCCGGTGCCATTCACGAACGGAGCCGGGGGACGCTGTATGCTCTGTACATCATCCAGGCAGCGACGGCGCTTGGAACCTTTTTCATCGCCCTGCCGGTGTTCGCTGTGCTTGGCTATCAGGCGCCGGTGACGCTGGCGACGCTGGCGGCGGTCTTTCAGTTTCTCCCGATCGTCGGGCCGAGTATCCTGATCGTCCTGCTGGCCGGCTATCAGGCCACGCTCGGTGACCATACTGGTGCGGTAATTCTCCTCGTTGTCGGCACCGTACTGATCGGATTCCTCCCGGATGCGCTTATCCGCCCGCGGTTGGCCCGCGAGACGGCCGAACTACCCGCGAGTCTTTACTTCATTGGCTTTACCGGCGGGCTGTTGAGTCTCGGGTTCGTCGGGATCATCGCCGGCCCGCTGATCGTCGCGATTCTGGCGGAGTTGCTGCGTTTACTGTCTGATGAGATCAACGAGAGTGCTATCACAGCGTTCGAGCGTTAGGCTGACTCAGCGCCGGATTCAAGCGGAAGGTCCCGGTCACGCCAGTCGGTGAGACTCCCTTCGTAGAACGCGATATCCTCGAACCCGAGCCATCGAAGCCCCACGTATGTATGGCT
The DNA here is from genome assembly GCA_042219475.1 of Halobacteriales archaeon. Classification (GTDB taxonomy): domain Archaea; phylum Halobacteriota; class Halobacteria; order Halobacteriales; family Hikarchaeaceae; genus Chewarchaeum. The sequence goes on along the minus strand of JBDGPX010000138.1, from coordinate 25,228 downwards.
GATCCGACGGGCGGTGTTACAGTAGAGAACGATCCGTCGATCGGGCGTGATCCCATCGGCCGCGAGCTGCTCGCGAAGCGTCGACTCGGGTTTGAACCCGCGGGTATCCGGATCGACGAGTTCGCGCCAGTCGAGATGGACAGCACCGGCGATATGTCCTTCGATGAACTCCTCTTTCGAGCGCGTGTCGACGAGTATCGACTCGGGGTCATCGATGGCGGCCAAGATCCCGTCAGCGTCGATCAGTGGGCGCGTACTCGGAATCGACGCCTGATATTTGCTCGGATTTACTGGTGGCGGATCGGTCGATGTCTCGTACTGTCGGCTCCAGGCGCTGTAATCGCCGTTCAGGAGATGACAGTCGGCGTGGTCGTACAACCACGCGGTCACGACGAACCGGGCCGCGAAGACGCCGTGCTCGTCGTCATAGGCGACGATAGTATCATTCCGGGTAATGCCGGCCTGTTGCATGAGATCCGAGAATCGATCGACGCCGGGCAACATCCCGACATCGGCGTCTCCATCCCGGAACGACTCGAACGGGACGTTGACCGCTCCAGGGATGTGACCGATCCCCTCGTACTCCCAGGCATCTCTGACATCGACGATGCGAACCGTCTCGCGGTGATCGGCAAGCCATGTCGGGCTCACGACGAATTCGGGAGTAGAGGGCTCGCTCATGGAGCAGCTTACGCCGTGGGATGGGTTTACGTTTCGGATGGTGACACGATCTGTGCCGTCAGAGGAATCGGCAGTCCTCTCCGATTTGATCGGCCACTCACTGCCACGCCGATCCGTGAAGAGGAGTACCGATCTTCCATTGAGATGTCACATTCAAAAAGCGGTAATATCTTCCTCATCCCATCACGTATGGCGGCTTCTGCCGGGAATCCAGTAGCTATATCGGGTCGTACCGTCTACTAACGTGTATGAGTGATTACGCAAAAGACGTGCTCGTGAGCGCTGATTGGGTTGAGGAGCACCTTGACGAATTCCAGAGTGACGATCCGGACCACCGACTGGTCGAAGTCGACGTGGACACGGAGGCATACGACGAGGGCCACGCCCCCGGTGCCATCGGGTTCAACTGGGAAACCCAACTCCAGGATCAGACCACGCGAGACATCCTTGACAAAGACGACTTCGAGAACCTGCTGGGGAGTCACGGCATCTCCGAGGACTCGACGGTCGTCCTCTACGGGGACAACGCCAACTGGTTTGCAGCCTACACCTATTGGCAGTTCAAGTACTACGGCCACGACGACGTCCGGCTCATGGATGGCGGCCGTGATTACTGGCTGGACAACGACTACCCGTTAACCGAGGACGTTCCGGACTTCCCGGCGGTCAACTACGAGGCATCGGGCCCCCGCGAGAGTATCCGTGCCTACCGCGAGGACGTCGAGAACGCCATCGATCGCGGGCTCCCGCTGGTTGACGTGCGTTCGCCCGAGGAGTTCAGCGGCGAGATCCTCGCGCCGCCGGGGCTCCAAGAGACCGCCCAGCGTGGCGGGCACATCCCCGGCGCGAAGAACATCTCGTGGGCGGCCGTGACCAACGAGGACGGCACGTTCAAATCCGCCGATGAGATCCGGGACCTCTATGCCGAGGAAGGCATCGACGGCGACTCGACGGTCGTCGCCTACTGCCGGATCGGCGAGCGCTCTTCGGTCGCGTGGTTTGCCCTCCACGAGCTGCTGGGCTACGACGACGCGATCAACTACGACGGCTCCTGGACCGAGTGGGGCAATCTCGTCGGTGCTCCGATCGAGACGGGCGAAGCCGAATAACGCCGGATCGCGCCCTGCCACGTGATCGACCGGCAGAGCTTACAAACGACCGTCCGTTCTATGGGATACGATGGATACCGACACGTTCATCGATACGATCGAATCCGATCGTGAGACTGAACTCTCACGATTGGGATCCTCGAAGGCGATGTATGCCGTCACCGAGGGCGACATGGAGACCGATGTCGTCCTCGCGACGATGGCTGATGCCGCCGTGACGGCCGCCGCGACGTTCGATGACTGGGCATCAGTGGCATCCGGGGAAGCTACTGATGTCTACGCGGGGCTCGCCGGAACGCTTCACGACCAAGCTGATCGCCTCGTCGACGCCCACGGGGATCACACACCCACGGAGACGTCGCGCAATCTCGAGACGTCCCTGCAGGAACAAACCGAGCCGATCGATCGGCTGGCCGCCGCGGTCGCGTGGGCACTCGTCATCGATCGAACCATGTCCCAGGCGGTTGGCTTTTTCGTCGGCAACGCCGATACGCGGGCGGCCGACCTCTTCCGCGATCTGCGCGAGGAACTCGAAGCCGAACGCGACCGGCTGCTTGAGGCGCTCGGGGCCGCCTGTGAGACGGACGCTGACCGAGAGCGAGCACTGGAAACGGCCATCGCCGTCATCGATGCCGCCTATGAGGAGTACGTCGAGACCCTCGAAGGCATGGGGATCAAGGTCAAACCGGTCTGTTAGCGTCGCCTTCGAAGTGTCCACCACGCCACCGTACCCGCCGGGGCGGGAAGGCGCAGTTTTTTGAGTATCCCCGCCATCCGCTCTGGCATGTATCGTCGTCACCGGACTGGACGGTTGCTCCCAAACTGCTCGATCGTCGGCTACCGCGACTGTCCCGCCGGGACGACGGCCTGAGCACGTATGCGCGAGGCAGACGAACGCTACTTCGACCGGATCGAACGCCAGGTCGAGGACGCCTTCTCGGTCGCCCGGACGGCCAAAGGGCAGGGTAAGGATCCCGAACCCGACGTCGAGATTCCCGTCGCCAAGGACATGGCCGATCGGGTCGAGAACCTCCTCGGCATCGACGGTGTCGCCGACCGCGTCAGGGAACTCGACAGCGAGATGAGCCGTGAGGAGGCCGCACTCGAACTGGCACGGGATTTCGCCGAGGGCCGGGTCGGCGAGTACGAGACCCGCGAGGGCAAAATCGAGGGGGCGGTCCGGACGGCCGTGGCGTTGCTCACCGAGGGTGTCGTCGCCGCCCCCATCGAGGGAATCGACCGTGTCGAGCTGCTCGAAAACGATGACGGCACCGAGTTCGTCCGGATCTTCTATGCGGGGCCGATCCGCTCGGCTGGCGGCACCGCCCAGGCACTGTCGGTGCTCGTCGCCGATTACGCCCGCAGTATTCTCGGGATCGATCGCTACAAACCCCGCGAGGAGGAGGTCGAACGCTACGCCGAGGAGATCGACCTCTACGACGAGGAGACCGGCCTCCAGTATACGCCCAAGCCGGCCGAAACGAAGTTCATCGCCCGGCACTGCCCGATCATGCTTGATGGCGAGTCGACCGGTGCCGAGGAGGTCTCGGGATACCGCGACCTCGAACGGGTGGACACCAACAGCCCGCGGGGCGGGATGTGTTTGGTTCTCGCCGAAGGAATCGCCCTGAAAGTCCCCAAGATCCAGCGATACACCGACCAACTCGAGGAGGTCGAGTGGCCGTGGCTCGAGGATCTCAAAGAGGATGCCGTCACCGATGGCGGCACGACGACGGGACCCGATACGGACGCCGAGGCTGAGGCCGGGGCCGGTCCCGAAGCGGACAGCGATTCCGATCTCGCCACCGAACCTGCCGACGCCGACGCAGGAACGGCCGAGACAGCCCCCCCGTCCGAGGAGGCCGAAGCCGATGACACCTCGGGCACTCGCGGTGACGATCTCGAGCTCCGGGCGCCCCCGCGCGCCGACCCGAACAAGAAGTTCCTCCGTGACCTGATCGCTGGCCGTCCAGTGTTCTCCCATCCCAGCGCCGATGGCGGCTTTCGCCTTCGGTATGGTCGGGCCCGCAATCACGGCCATGCGACGGCTGGCGTCCATCCAGCGACGATGCATCTCGTCGACGATTTCCTCGCAGCCGGAACCCAGATCAAGACCGAGTGCCCCGGGAAGGCCGCCGGTGTCGTCCCGGTCGACTCGATCGAGGGCCCGACGGTCAAACTCGCGACCGGCGAGGTCCGCCGGATCGACGATCCCGACGAAGCCCGCGAGATCCGCAACGGCGTGACCGACATCTTGGACCTCGGCGAGTACCTCGTCAACTACGGTGAGTTCGTCGAGAACAACCACCCGCTTGCGCCGGCCTCCTACGTCGTCGAGTGGTGGGAACAGGACGTAGCGGCCGCGGGCGGTGACCTCCAGGCGCTCCGGGACGATCCAAGCGTCGATCTCGTCGACCCGAGTGCCGAACAGGCCATCGAATGGGCCCAGGAGTTCGATGTCCCACTCCATCCCGCCTACACGTACCTCTGGCACGACATCGACGTCGCGGCCTTCGAATCGCTTGCCACGGCCGTTACGGACGGGCGGCTCGAGACGACTGCGGACGGCCGGATGCTCACGCTCGCGGCGACCGACGATCTCGCCGAGACCTTAGAGGCGCTGTTGATCGAACACACCCAGGGCGACGCCGCCATCATGATCCCTGATCCCCTTGCCTTACTTCGCTCGCTCGGCGTGACCGCTGACCTCGAGCGCACTTGGACCGACCTGCCCGCATCCGCACGTGAGTGGCCAAACGCCATGCGGGCGGTCAATGCCGTCGCCCCCTTTGAAATTCGCGAGCGGGCCCCGACCCGGATCGGTAACCGGATGGGTCGACCGGAGAAGTCCGAGGTCCGGGAGCTCAATCCTGCCGTCCACACCCTCTTTCCGATCGGCGAGGACGGCGGCGATCAGCGTGACGTCGCGGCCGCGGCGACACACGCCGAGGGGATGCAGGACACCCCCGGTCAGATCACCGTCGATGTCGGCCGCCGGCGCTGTCCGGCGTGTGGGACTGAGACGTACACGCCCGCCTGTCCGGAGTGTGACGGCCATACCGAGTTGGTGTACTCCTGTCCGGACTGTGAGATCGAGGTCGAGCCCGACGAATCGGGGCGCACCGAATGCACCCGCTGTGGCCGAACCGCGACAGCGGTCGAGCCGCGCGAGATCGATCTACACACCGCCTATCGAGAGGCACTGGCGGCGGTCGGCGAGCGCGAGAACGCCTTCGAGATGCTCAAAGGCGTCAAGGGACTCTCCTCGACGGCGAAGACCCCCGAACCGATCGAGAAGGGGGTTCTCCGGGCTAAACACGGCGTCTCGACGTTCAAGGACGGAACCGTCCGCTACGACATGACCGACCTCCCCGTGACCTCGGTCCGGCCCGCCGAGATCGATGTCAGCGTCGGTCAGTTGCGGGCGCTCGGCTATGAAACCGATATCCACGGCGACCCGTTGCAGTACGACGACCAGCTGGTCGAGCTCCGGGTTCAGGATGTCATCCTCTCGGACGGTGCCGCCGAGCACATGATGCAGGTTGCCGATTTCGTCGATGACCTGCTCGTCAGTTTCTACGACTTGGAACCGTTTTACGAACTCGATGACCGAGACGACCTCGTCGGCGAACTGGTTTTCGGGATGGCACCCCACACTAGTGCGGCCGTCGTCGGCCGAATCGTCGGCTTTACGAGTGCGGCCGTCGGCTACGCCCATCCGTACTTTCACGCGTCGAAACGCCGCAACTGCTTCCATCCGGACACGAAACTCTGGTTCGAGGACGAGGATGGCGCCTGGCACTACGGGCGTATCGATGAATTCGTCGAGGAGCGATTGGATGACCCCGAAACGGATGATTTCGGAACACTGGTGAGCGAACTCGATGGATCGGTTCGTGTTCCATCACTGGCCGGGAACGGCGATCTCGTTCCCAAACCGGTCGACGCCGTCTCGAAACATCAGGCACCGGATCACATGGTGCGGATCGAGACGAGAAGTGGGCGTGAGATCACCGTAACGCCCGATCATGAGGTCCATGTGTTCGAAAACGGTCGCATCCGATCCCGACGGGCGTCGGAGATGTCTGAAACGGATCACGTTATCAAACCCCGTCCCGACGACGCTATTGACCCATCATCAGATGCACCCGTATTCGATCTCCTCGATGAATTTATCGATAGCGATTCGATAGACAACGATCGATTGATGATCAAAGGTCTTGAGAAAAGCACGCTCTACGATCTGTTCGAACGTTCTCTCGCCGACGATCATGTAGGACGTTTCTATCCGGTAACAAGTACCGCTGAATGCTTCGATCTGTCCCACAAAACGGTTCGTAATTATCTCTATCGTGGAAGCGTCCCCGCTTCCTTACTCATCGAACTCTTTGATTCGATGGAGGCACTTCTTTCATTCGTCCCGGCAGATGTCTCCCTCGGCGTCGAGGGGGATCGGACCGAGGTTGATCGGTTCGTCCAGATCAACGACCGTGTCGCGACACTTCTCGGCTATTACGCGGCTGCAGGATTCGCTCGTGCACAGGCAACTCCGAAAGGAAGCATCCATCAGGTGACGATTTGTGATACTGAACCGGAGGCTCGAGATTTCTTTATCGAGGCCTTTGAGGGGGAGTTCGGTGCTGATCCACCCCGAGAAAACGACGCCGGGGTAACCGTCTCCGGCCGGCTTGTCCAGGCGTTTTTTGACACGATACTTAATGCCGGTGTCCTCGCTCACGAGAAACGTGTTCCTCAGTCTATCTTCGATGCCCCTGATCCCATTGTCGCTGCTTATCTCCGTGGCTATTTCAGCGGTGCCGGGACTGTAGATTCCAATGGTTTAGGTATCCACGCCACGACGATCGGCCGTGAACTCAAGGAGGATCTCCTCGCACTTCTCAGCCGATTAGATATCGTTGCACAGGTCGACATCCGGGAACCGGTTCGCCTTCGTGATCGATTCCCCGATTACTACGAACCGGACGATCCGGCAATGGTAGCTCCCCGGTATGTCATCTCGATTAGCTCCGAGGATGCGAACACGTTTGCCGATATTGTTGGCTTTCATCTCTCACGGAAGGGAACGACACTCGACGCACAGAATGCTGCCATTGACGCCCGTGGTCGACGCGTCTTCGATGGCGGGGACGGTGATTATCTCGTTGAGGCGGTCGCGTCTATAGAGTATACGCAGTCGACGATCGACTATACTTACTGTCTGACCGTCGCGGATTCACACTCGCTGATCACCAATGACCTATCTAGTAAGCAATGCGATGGTGATGAGGACTGTATCATGCTGCTGATGGACGGATTATTGAATTTCAGTAAATATTACCTTCCTGACAAGCGTGGCGGGAAGATGGATGCGCCCTTGGTGATGTCTTCCCGGATCGACCCGACCGAAATCGACGACGAGGCCCACAACATCGACATCGTTGAGCAGTACCCCCGGGAATTCTACGAGGCGACTCGGCGGCTGGCCGATCCGGATTCGGTCGACATTACGATCGCCGAGGCGACCCTCGAGACCGACCAGCAGTATTCCGGCTTCCGACACACCCACGATACGTCGAATATCGCCGCTGGCCCCGATTTATCGGCATATAAGACGCTGGGATCGATGACCGAGAAAATGGACGCCCAGCTGGCGCTCGCCCGGAAGCTCCGGGCGGTCGATGAGACCGACGTCGCCGAGCGGATCATCGAGTATCACTTCCTGCCGGATCTGCTCGGGAACCTCCGGGCATTCTCCCGTCAGGAGACCCGGTGTCTCGACTGTGGCACCAAGTACCGACGGGTGCCATTGACTGGTGCCTGCCGGGAATGTGGCGGTGATATGACTCTGACCGTCCACGAGGGATCGGTCAATAAGTACCTCGAAACCGCCTTAGAGATCGCCGAGGAGTTCGGGGTCCGGGAGTACACCAAACAGCGGATCCGGATCCTCGAGCGGTCGATCGAGCGAATCTTCGAGGATGATACCAACAAACAGTCGGGCATCGCCGATTTCATGTAGCCCCGTTTTCGATGTATCCTCGAATACCGCACAACTCCTCGAATACCGCACAACTTCGGGTACAACAGCTTTGGCCCGGCTATCCCTCGGTCTCGGCGGTCGCGTTTTTGGCGGCCTCGTACCATGGCGGCGCCTCGACCGTCGTCGTGCCAATGTCAGTGTAGCGAAGCGAGACCACGATCGTGGTCTCACTGGGACTGGAGGTGACGTATTTCCGTTGGAGATCGCGGATGAATCCGTCGGGCCCGATCACAGCGGTCGTCCTCGTCGAGACGTTTTGATCGGGATTCTCACCGACCAGCGTCAGGATGTACACCGGTTCGCCGTTTCGCCGGGCTTCGCTGACCGATGTCGAGTAATTCCCCCATAGATACTTCGCGAGCAATACTTGGGCCCGGATCGCGTATCGCGTTCCGTCACGCCGATAGGTGAGCAACGTCCGTCGGTATCGCGTTTCGTTACCCTGGTCGTTTTTGGTGTAACGGAAGTCACCGTCGGCGTAGGCCGAGACGTTCGCCGTCGGATCGGCCGGCCCGGTAACGGTGTCGCCACTGAGATTGGTCACGTACCGTGATTGTTGGCGAACACGGATCTCTTCCTGGCGTTTGAGGTATCCTTCGCCACGGACGAAGACCTGGTACGTAATCGTCCATGTGTACGATCGCCCGACGATCGTTTCGAGGTGAGCGTCGATCAGTGTCTCCGGGTTGGCGATCCCCGATTCGCTGAGTCCTGGTGGTAGGGCCCTTGGTTCGGGCGTCGCTGTCGATGTCGGTGGTAACGGTGTCCCGGCTGTTTCGGTGAATGACGGGGTCCCGACGTCGGTTTCAGGCGATTGGGCACCGATCCCGAAGAGCCCGGTCATCCCGGGGGCTCCGATGATCCCGCCGGTCACCAGCAGGACCGTCACGCCGATAGCGCCGAGGACCGCGATCCGGCCACCGCGAGTCCTCGTCCACCCTGTCGGTTCCATCTCGGTCGGCATCCGGGCGGGCCGATCGAAGTACTCCCGACAGAGTGCGTTCCCTTGTTGGGGACTGATCGCGTACAACAACAGATTCCGCAGGGTGTCGACCCCGATCACGCGGGCGTCGAGTTGCTTGTCCAGCCGGCGAACCCGCCAGGCCGATGCTGTAATGACCACGATGTCGGCGGATCCATCGGGGATCGATAATGATCGCTCACGGCCGGGTAATCGATCGAGCACCGTCCCCCAGCGGCCGGTGCCGTGCTGACAGACGAGGCGCGTCCGTTCACCGTTCCGGACGGCGATCACGCTGTCGCCTTCGGTATGTGTCTCATAGCCCCGTGCCGCCCACAGGTCGGCCACGAAGGTGACCATCCGGTCGAGCGGCAGGTCACGAAGCCGATCGGCGAACCTATCCTCGGGGATCGGGGCCATCTGACACGATTTTCGGTCGAAGGGGTTCAAACGTTTCGCCCGCTGGATCGATAGAGCTCCGCGCCGAGATTTAAGGTACTCTCATCCGAAGCATTAGGTATGAGCGACAGCCCGGAAGTCCAAGTCTCGATCGGCGAGGTCGTCTACAATGGCGACGGCGAACGGGTCGGGAGCGTCCGCGGCGTCGACGAGGATGGCTTTTTCGTTACGACTCGTGAGGGGGTCGAAGCCATGAGCGTCGAACACGAACGTGCCGGGCATAGCTTCGGTGAGGCAGAGCTACTCTGGCGATGTGCGGAGTGTGGGGCCATCGGTGACATCGGTGACATTCCCGAGGCATGTCCGGACTGTGACGCCGAACGTGAGGCGCTGTTCTACTGGATCGAGGACTGAGACTGAGATTGAGGCGGCAGTCGGCGCCGCCGGGTCACGCCCGGTAGATGACCCAGATCGCCCCGATCCCGCTCACGACGATGGCAAACCAGTAGCTCGCGACCCGGTAGACGGTCGCGACGGCAAAAGCCTGAGCGTCCCCGACGATGGTCGGCACCAGCGCGATCAGCAACACGACTAGGGCGGTTTCGACGCCGGCCAGCCCCCCAGGCGTCGGAATGAAACCGGCGATCGTCGAGGCGGGGACGATGAACAACACGAGCCACGGGTCGATCGGGAGCCCGAGACCGCGCCCAGCGAAATACAGCGGTAGCGAGAAAAAGACCCAGCCAGTGTAGGAAAACACCAGCGCGTACAGCAGTTCCCGGGGTTCGGCGGCGATGATTTCAAGCGACTCATAAAAGCGTTCGATGCGCTGACGGATCCCTTCGATGGTCAGTCGTTTCGTGTGTGACACCATCGGGGCCAGTATTCGAAGGATGGCGTTTTCGACACCCTGTCGGTGGTTCCAGCCGACGTAGGCCAGCGCCGGGATACCCAATGCGAGCGCCGTCAGGCCGTAGGCAAGCGGTTTGATCGCCTCGGGCAGTTGTGCCCGTAACACGATCACTGCCAGCCCGAGAGCGGCGAAGTTGAAAAACGGCAGGAGATTGAGCAGGTCTGCCGTCACGACACTTGCCAGGCAGTTCTCGTAGTCGCTGCCGGTATCCTGCGAGAGGACGTACGCGATGAACGGCTCCCCGCCGGCCTGCCCGAATGGCGTGATGTAGTTCGCGAATGTCGCCGCGAAGTACGTCGAGATCAGCCGCCGGTAAGCCACTTCGATACCGACGACCGCGAGGACGATCTGCCAAGCCTTACTCCAGGCAAGCAGACAGATCAGCGTCGATAGACAGGCGATCGCGAGCCACGCCTCGGACATGTCCCGAAGGGTGGCGTTGATCTCCCGCCAGCCGACAACGACGCCGAGCAGATAGATGAGGATGCCCGCGACCAGGAATCCGATGACGATCTTCACCAGCGTCTGTCGGTCCGCGAACCGTTCTTGGATTGCCCGTCCGCCGTCCGTTTCCTTCACGATTGTCCTCCCCTTCACTCGATATAGCCGAGATCACGCAGTCGATCTTGTGCGCTTTCGCTCATGTCCTCAAGGACGTTCTCGGCCGCCATCGAGTCGCCCCATTCGGCACCGACACGGTCGGCGAAGCCGGCCAAGACACCGTCGAGTTCCTCTTTGAGTGGATCGTCCGTGTCGATCAGATTGTTCGTTTCGCCTGGATCCTCGTCGAGGCGGTAGAACTCGTCCCCGATACGTTCGTTGTGGATATACTTCGCCGCCGGCGTTCGGGCGGCTCGCATCCGGGAGTAAAACCGTGACCCCGTATCGAGCGTGATGCCGGCGGCTTTGGCCTTCTCTTCGAGCTGTTGGAGCTCGACGACCGGCCGATAGTATTCGACGAAGGCGTACTCCCCCTCGTCGAACCCTCGATACTTTTCGGAGAGCAGCGACCGGGTCGGCTGTGCTTGACGCTCCGTTCCGGTTGCCGAGACGTCGGCGTGGTCGAGTACAGTATAGTAAAGATCGAGCAGTTCGACCTGCTCGTTGTAGCGTCCTGGTTCGATCTCCGGATGCTTCACTAACAGTGGCACGTTCACGAGCGGATCGTAGATACAGAACTCATGGCCGTATAGGCCGTGTTCGCCGTGGAGTTCGCCGTGATCGGCACAGACGATCACGAGGGTATCCTCCCACTCGTCGTTCTCCCGCAGCCATGTGAACAACCGTTCGAGTTCGGCGTCGATATGGCGGATCTCGGCGTCGTAGAGCCCACGGATCGCCGCCCATTCTTCGTCGTCGATCTCACGAGCGCCGGCGTTGTACTCCTTCGAGTTTTGACAGATCGTCGTTGAATCGACGCCCGGCGCGAACTCTGTGGCATACTCATCCGGTGGATGATACGGGAGGTGAGCGTCCATCAGGTTGATGAACGTAAAATAGGGTCCTGTGCTGTCATCGATAAACTCGATGGTCTGGTCGATCACTGTCGGCGTCTTCGAGGCCGCCCCCTCCGATCCGGCGAAATACTCATGGGCGGTGTTGCCAAGGCTGACGAGCTTATCGGCGATCCGTCGTAGTGATTCGTTGTCGTTGAGGGCCTTCCATGCTCGGGCAAGTGGGCCCGAGAGCAGATCGCCGGGCATGATCTCGAAGAAGTTATCTTGATCGTCGAAGCCCGCCGTCAACCCGGTATAGGGAGTGATCCAGGCGTTCGAGGAGTAACAGGCCGTCGCGTAACCGGCTTCGTTGAGTGTCTCTGCGAGCGTCGTCGCATCCTCGAGGTAGGGGTTCTCCTGGCTCGCGCCGTGTTCGCTCGGATACAGCCCGGTGAACATCGACGCATGCACGGGGAGTGTCCAGGGCGCTGGTGCGACCGCCTGTTCGAAGACGGCGGCCTCATCGGCGACACGATCGAGCGTGGGGGTCGTCTGTCGGTCGTATCCGTAGACAGAGAGGTGATCCTTGCGGACCGTATCCATCACGACGAAAACGACATTCTGTCCCGTCGCGTCGCCACTCATACTATGATGTCCATGCCGTCCGTCAGGTTAAATACCCTGATGTCGTCGTGTTCCGGGATGGTGCCCATCTCCAGAGCCATCATTCGTGCCTCCCCCGCATCAGTCGCTGTGTCTCCTGTTCATTGTGGGATAAACCGTATTTCGATATAGCGAATCGATACGATCGGTCCGCCCGTGCCGGTCCGATACGGGGTCAGTCTGGCCTTCACTTACTGCGAATCGCTTCGTCGATGGCACGAGCCACGATCGGAGCGTACGCTACGAGAACAGTAAGTCCGAGAAACAACACGTTGAGAACGAGTACGACCGGATCAGAACGGTGCTTCGGGGCCGTCGTTGTCGTCGTCCTGATCGAGGGTTTCCCCGGGGAAGGACGGCGACACGCTGCCCGGTCCGCCGTGGCCGCCGCCGCCACCCATGCCGGTGTTGGCGTGAACGGTGTCGATCTCGGGGATTTCCTTGACCATCCGGCTTTTGATTGCCTGGATCGTCATCGGGGAGATCCCACACCCGCTGCAGGCCCCGCCTAGCTGGATGGTGACCTCGCCTTTCTCGCGGTTGAGGTCCTGGATCGCCGCCGTCCCGCCGTGCATCTGGATCTGGGGGAAGTTCCGACGGAGGAAGTTACTAATACGCTCTTTGAGGTCGTCCTCGGTCTGGGTATCCGTGCTCATGACTGTAGTTCAGCTTTGTGACGTGGCTTCTTAGCGCTTGTGCCTAGGCGGCCGTCATTCGTCGTTGGTCGAGGTCTCAAATCCGAAAACGGCTTGGAGCTCCTTTTCAAGTTGGGCGACGTATTCCTCAAGAGTCGCTTCGAGCTTTTCGTCGCTGACGAGGACACCTTGGATCCGATCGGCCGGATTCGATGGGAGTTCGATACTGAACTCGCCGTCCCCGTCGTAGAACGGTTCGCTCTCGTTGAGGACCTGCTGGTCGATCGCGTGGATCAGCTCCGAGTCGTACTGGTCGTTCATCGTCTCGAAGGCGTTCTTGTAGGCCCGTTGAAGTTCGTTGAAGTAGTGTGCATACTTGTCCTCGAACTTCTCGGGATCGAACTCGGCCATGTCACCGTCACAGGCTGGGATGGGGAAAAATCGGCTGGTCCGGAAAGCGTGAACTACCTCTCTCCCTGCTTGCCTCGCTCGCTGAGGAAGGGGACTCAGTGCCCTGTACCACACATGCTAAATCCGCCACAGCGGATACGCTCGGCTATCGATGGATCGGCAGCCGCCATTTAGCTTTAGATTCGCGATACCGATATCGATTCCATATAGTTACATACACTTTATATCGATTACTGGCCATGAGTCGGACGGCCAATCATCGATCACAAAACCGAAAGCAAGCGCGGTGGTTGCTCGATACTGACCGATCGCATCAGCGACTCCTTTCTGGAGTCGCCAGTGATCCATTACAATTATCGCACGATCGCAGTCACTCGAATCGGTATGGTTGGACAGCGTCGTCGGTCTCTAAGCCGAGCGTCGTCGTGAAGGTATTGTAGAACATGAACATCGCCACGACGGTGACGATTTCGAGGATCTCTCGGTCGTCGAACCCAGCCTTCCGGAGCGTTTCGAAATCGTCATCAGTCACCGTGTTCGGATCTCGGGCGACCGTCTCCGCGAACGCAAGTGCCGCCCGTTCCTGGGGGTCATCTAAGGTATCGAAAGCCAACTCGTTGATCGCACGTTGTTCGGCTTCCGTGCGACCGGCCTGCTCCATCTGGAAGGTGTGATGGCTGTAGCAGTAGGGACAGGCGTTGACCTGGCTGACGACGACACTGATGGCCTCTTTCAGTGCCGCGGAGAGTTCCCCATCGACCATGACGGCATCGGTGAGGTCGTGTTCGGCCATCGCCAGTTCGGGCCACATGGCGAACGCGCGTTCGATGTTGGCGACAAATCCCCATCGTTGTTCTGACGCCTGTACAGCGTCGGCATGCGGTCCTTCGATATCCTCCGGATCGGGAAGATCGATTCGAGCCATGGCCGGAATGACCGATCCGTCTCACTTCAGCCCTTGGATCGTGGCGTCTGCCGGGCGCGGACGGATTCATAATGATTGCTACGATTCTTTACCGCCGCGAAGATCCATGTCGGTGATTAGAGGATCTGAACTGCCGTCTTTCCACACCGTCCGTGAAACTATTCGCAGTAATCATTATCAGGACGCCTCGTCGACCGCTGTATCGAACGGATCCTCGACCTCGCCGATGATCGCCTCCACGGCGTCGGTGATCGTCACTAAGCCGACGACATCACCGTCTTCGACGACCAAAGCGAGTTCTTGGTTTTCGGCTTGGAACCGGTCGATGAGATCGCTGACAACCGTGGTGGTGCTGACGGTCATCGGTGGCGTCGCGAATTCTCGGAGGTCGATCGCATCCGGATCGATGTCGAGCGTCTCCTCGTCGATCGCCTGGAGAATTGCCGGCGTATAGACGATACCGTGAAACTCCATCAGATCCTCGTCGATGAGCGGGAAGCGAACGTGCGGGGAGTCCCGCATCCGTTCTAAGTTCGTTTCCAGATCGTCGGTCGTCGAGAGCGCGACGATCGAGTCCCGGTCGATCATGATCTCCTTAACCGGCTGGTCGCCGATCTCGAGGGCGCTGATCACCTCCTCTTGGCGCTCATCGGACAGCCCGGCATGTCGAAGCGTCTCGCCCATCTGTCGGCGCAGCTCGCTCCGGGACGATGGTGGCTCTTCCTCGAGTTCCTCCTCGGTCCACGAACGAGTGATGTCGACCCCGAGGAGTCCGAGGAGTGCCTTCGCCACGCGGTCGGCGACGATGATCACGGGACCCATGAGTTTCGTCCACCAGTACAGCAGCGGCGCCCCGTATCGGGCGATCGTCTTGGTTCGTTCGATCCCGAGATAGGTCGGCGCTTGTTCACCGATGATGACATGCAAGAGATTGATCACGACAAGCGCCACCAGGACCGACCGTGCCGCATGACCGGAGCCGCCGCCGATCCCCAACCCGCCTAGGAATACCTCGATGACAGCCGTCACCGCCGGTTCGGCGACGACGCCCAATCCGACACTCGAAATCGTAATCCCGAGCTGACACCCCGAGAGGTAGATCTCGAGTCGTTCGGTCATTTCCCAGGCGCGTTCGAGCCCGCCCTCTTGGAATTCCTCCGACGGGAACTGCCGGACGCGGGTGAGGGCGAACTCGGTCGTCACGAAAAACCCGTTCGACAGCAACAGTATCGCTCCGCCGACGAGGCGCAACGTAGTGACGACGTCTACCATCATCCGGGTATTCCGCCGGTTTCCGTCTAAAAGCAACGACTCACCGCTTGAATGTGACTCCGGATCGTCTCTGCTGGAGAACGATCGTCACCCAAGCTGATCGGCGATCCGGTCGTTGACGGCTTCGATGAATGTCTGTTCGGTGCCGGCCGGGATGGTCGCCCCGGCGGCGATGTCGTGGCCACCCCCTTCCCCATCGACTGCCGTCGCAGCATCGTGCATCACCGTCGAGAGATCGAGCCCTCGCCGCACGAGTGTCGGTGTCCCCCGGGCCGACACTTTGATCGCTGGGTCGTCGTCATCCGATGGCTTGGTGGCGAAGGCAACGATCGGCAGGTCGCTGTCGACGCCGTCAGTCCCGACGGCCATCCCGGCGACGATACCGACGATCGTCTCACGGATTCGGTCTTCAGCGTGGAACCACTGGACATACTCCTCGCGGGTCACGCCGTGTTCGGTAACGAAATCTAACCCTTCTGAGAGGTTCCGGCGGTGGTTCTGGAGGAGCCGGCGTGCCCGGTCTAAGGCCGCCCCGCGATCCCCCAGACAGACCGCCAACCCGACATCGGCGCGTTCGTAGCGGGCGGTCGCGTTCAACAGCGTCGAGAACTCGCTTGCATCCCGGAGTTCGGTTCCCGACGCTTCGGTGATGAGTTCGTAGCTCCGACCGATGAGGGTCTCGATCCGATCGGCGGGCACGCCCCGGTTGACCGCTCGTTGTATTAACGCACTCACCAGCGTTCGCCGCTCCTCGGCGGTCAGATCCGCCCAGGTCCGCCAGAGCCCATCGGTCTTCAGCTCTAAATCGAGTTCATCCAGAAACCGGATCGCACCTGATTCGTCGTTCGAGATCCCCGGAATTGAGACCTCGCTTGCATACTCGAGCAATTTCGGGAGCGGACGGGTCTGTTTCCCATAGAGGACGAGGTCCTTGCCCGTTGTGAGGATGTCGGCCGCCACACCCTCGTCGACGATCGCAGCGTTGGCGCCGTGAAGTTCGCCGTCGCTGGCTTGCATGTCCCCGACGGCGCCGACGACCGCTAATCCGGCGAGGTCGCGGTTATCGGTGTCGTCCTCGAGGGCCCGCGCGAGGAGGTAGCTCGCACCCGCACCCGAGAGTTCGGACGCCCCGTCGATCCCTTCTAACAACGGATTGAGATGGTACGTCGTTTCGGCGTCGGCGGGTTGGTGGTGATCGACGATTACTGGCGTGAACGCGCCGGTTTTCGCATACTCAACGATGATATCGAGCTGACCGCTCCCGAAATCGGTGAACAACACGGTCTCATAATCAGTCGCTGCGATCCGGGCGATCATCTCCTCGTCGAGTTGGTTCGCGAAGACGCTCTCAAAGGGAAGGCTGACCCGTTCTAGCGCCCGCGCGGCGATAGCGGCGCTCGTCAGGCCGTCAGCATCGATGTGGGAGACGAGCAACACCTGATCGGCCGCCCGCAACCGCTCGGCACAGGCGGTGGCTCGATCAGCGAGTGCCGGCACCGGTACTCCCATTATCGGGAGCTACCGGATAGATGAGGTTCAAACCACCGGTCGGATGTCTCGATTAGTGTTTCGGTCAGTTCAGCCATGGTAGGTCGGCGCCGCGAACTCGATCGTTTCGGTGGCTAACGCCTCGAAATCGGCGACATCGGGGACGACATCGACGTCGACCCCGTACTCGGCAGCCGTCCGTCGGGTCGGCTCTCCGATCGCGCCGACCACGATCTCCTCTAACGCCTCAAGCACCGCCGACTTGACGTTCCGATCGGTGGCGGCCTTGAGGAAGTGCTCGACCGTCAACGATGAGGTAAACAGCACGACGTCGAGTTCACCGGCGGCGGCCAGTTCAGCGGACTCACCGGCCCCGTCGGGTCGGGCCAGTCGGTAGAGCACTGTTTCGTGGACGTAGGCCCCGGCGTCGTTCAGCCCGTCGAGCAACGTCACGCTCCCGTGGTCGCTTCGGGCGACCTCGACGCGATCGCCGGCCACCTCGTCGGCCAACGCCTCGACAAGTCCCGTCGAGGAGTACTCTTCAGGGATCAGATCAACGGAATACCCGATAGATCGGAGTGCCTCGGCCGTCCGGTCGCCGATGGCACACATTATCGTTTGGTTTGCCGTCCATCCCATCTCATCGAGAAGCTCCGCCCCGGTCTGGCTCGTCAGGACGGTATACTCGGCGTCCGAACGGGGTATTCGGCCGGTCGGCTCGATCGCAAGCATCGGATCGGCGACGGCCGCACCGCCGAGGGATTCGATGAGGTCGATCGCCGATCGAAGCCGCTCGTCGTCAGGACGAAACACCGCGACCCGGAGCCGTTTATCACGATCCCCCGTCGTAGCCTGCTCGACGTGTTCAGTCATTGACGTGTGCCTCCCGTGTTCGTTCGTAGCCACGGACGACCTCGCCGATCACGGTAACCGCCGGCGGTTCGATCCCCGCCTCGTCACGGACAGTGACGATCGTCTCGAGGGTCCCCGTCGCGATCTGCATCTCCGGCCAGGTCGCCCGTTCGATCAGTGCGACCGGCGTCTCCGGCGCCATGCCGGCTTCCAGCAGTGCGTCGGTGTATTCGGGAAGCTTGCCGACACCCATCAACACGACGATCGTGCCGCCGGTCGCCGCGAGGGCGTCCCAATCGATCGCCGATTCGGGTTTCTCCGGGTCCTCGTGACCAGTCACGATCGAAACGCTCGAGGCCCGCTCGCGGTGGGTGACCGGGATCCCCGCGGCCGCCGGTCCGGCGATCGCGGAGGTGATGCCGGGGACGATCTCGATGGGGATGTCGTGGGCGGCCAGGTATTCCGCTTCCTCACCTCCGCGGCCGAAGACGAACGGATCGCCACCCTTGAGCCGGACGACGGTCTCGCCCGCCCGAGCCAGATCGACGAGGCGTTCGTTGATCTCCGATTGGGATGTCCGCTCACCCCCGGCCCGTTTGCCGACGTCCTCGCGCTTGTCAGGCGGGATCTGCTCGATGATCTCCGGTCCCGGCAGCTTGTCATGGAGGACGATGTCGGCCGTCTCGAGTAGCCGTTTGGCCTTTACTGTCAGCAGTTCCGGATCGCCGGGACCGCTCCCGACGAGATAGACCCTTCCGACCGAGGAATTCGTCTTAGTCATCGTGAGCACCCTGACCGCGTTCGGTCTCCGTTTCGACGACCTCGATCAACTCGGCAGCGCCGCGATCGGCGAGCTCATCGGCGAACTCCCTGGCTTCCTCGACGTATCGTTTGACCGATAGATCGCGGGTCGCCGTGACTGATTCCTCACCATCCCGGCTGTACACCTGTACGACCACGTGGACGACGTTACCCTGAATGACCGCATAGACCCCGATCGGTGCAATACACCCGCCGCCAAGGGTGGCGAGGATCACCCGTTCGGTCGTCGTCTCGACCCGCGTCCGGGGGTGATCGACGGCATCGTGAATCGCCGCGCTGGCGTCGCTGTCGTCGATAGCCGTCACCGCGATGGCGCCCTGACCGGGGGCTGGCGCGAACTGGGTCGGTGGGAGCGAGGCGTACTCGAGGTGCCGGTCGAACCCGCTCCGTTCGATGCCCGCGGCCGCCAGAACGATCGCGTCGTACTCGGTATCGACCGCCCGTTCCATCGCCCGACGTTCGATCTCGGCGAGGTCGTTAAACCACTCCTCGACGGTTCGATCGTCGTCGATCGTGGGTGCTGTGGCGTCGTTCTCCTCTGTGGCTTCTCCAACGGCGTCGTCCTCTTCGTCTTCGTCGGCCTCCTCGGCCTCGAGGCGGGCCTGATGTTCGGCCTGGAGATGGGGGGCGAGCAGTTTCTCGATTCTGGTGTCGATGTTCCCCCGTAGCGGTTCGATGTCGAGATCCGGCCGCTTGGCGAGCAGCTGGGCGCGCCGTCGAAGGCTGGCTGTCCCGACGCGGGCTCCCTCCGGCAGCGTCTCGAGGTCGTGTCCCTCCGGGGAAATCAGGACATCGCCGGGGGTTGCCCGTTCCGGAATGCCGGCGACGATCAACTCGTCGGGCTGCTCGGTGGGCATATCCTTCATCGAGTGGATCGCCCCGTCGAGCTCGCCGTTTAGGACCTCCTCATCGAGCGCGCGGACGAACGCGCCGGTTTTGCCGAGCCGGTGGATGAGTTCGTCCCTGAGTTGATCGCCGCGGGTTTCGATCTCGACAAGTTCGACCTCGTATCGGCGATCCTCGAGGGCGTCCTTGACGATCGCCGCCTGTCGCCGGGCGAGATCGGATCCTCTGGTCGCCAGCCGGAAGGTCCCGCGGGTGCTCATACCTCCGCATCGGCGGTCGGACGTAAAACCTCCTTCGTCATCGGCGACACCCCGTCACGCATCGACACACCTCGAGATCAGCACAGTGCTCTGGTAGCTGAATGTGCCTGATTCGGCGTCGGTGGGACGGGCGTCCAGCGAACACGATCGTGTCGATCGAGAGGATTATAGCGCTTCCTTGTAGGCTTCGAGGGTCTCCTCGATGTCTTCCTCGGTATGTTGGGCACAGACGAACTGTGACTCGAACTGATTGGCCGTCAGGAACACGCCCTGATCACGCATCGCCGGCCAGAACAGCCGTTCCCAGCGTTCGGTTTCGGCGGCATCGACATCGGCACTGTTCTTCGGACAGTAGTCGTAGCGGGGACAATCGGGTCGCTGCTGACAACCGGCCGGACAGTGGCCGGCTCGATCGTCCGGCCCCTCGCGGGTGAAGAGCACCTTGAACATGCTGTCGGTGCCGACGACGGTATACTCCGGCGCCTGATCGGCGACGATGTCGGTGAGCCCGCTCCGCAGTTGTTCGGCGAGTCCGTTCATGTGGCTGTAAACATCGTTCTCGGCGGCGTAGCGCAACGTTTCGAGGCCGGCGGCCATCGTCACCGGATGGCCGGAGAACGTCCCGGCCTGGAAGATATCCCCGGCCGGCGTGAACGACTCGATGATCTCGGCGGCCCCACCGATGGCGCCGACGGGGAAGCCGCCGCCGATGATCTTCCCGAAGGTCGTGATGTCGGGTTCGATCTCGAATTTCCCTTGGGCACACTGGAGTCCGCCGACCCGGAATCCGGTAATCACTTCATCGAAGATCAACAACGCGCCGTGTTCGTCACAGAGCTCCCGGAGGGTTTCGTGATAACCATCGACTGGCATGACGATCCCGTGATTGCCGAGGATCGGTTCGGCCACCACGCCAGCGATCTCGTCGCCGTGGGCGTCGAACACCGCCGCGGTGGCGGCCTCGTCGTTGAACGGGACGGGGATCGTGTGCTCGGCGAACGATGCGGGGATTCCCGCTGTACTCGGATGAGCATCATCGGGCCCGCCTTCGACGAGGGTCGATTCCTGGGCGCCGTGATAGCCACCCTGCATCACGACGATCTTGTCCCGACCGGTATAGCCCCGGGCCAGCCGCACCGCCGAGACCGTCGCCTCGGTCCCCGAGTTGACGAACCGCGTCATTTCGACGCTCGGGACGTGGCGGGCGACGAATTCGGCGAGTTCGACCTCGACTTCCGTGGGGGCCCCGTACATCGGGCCATCGCTCATCGTCGACTGGACGGCCGCTCGGACCTGCTCCGGCATGTCATGGCCCAACAGCAATGGTCCATATCCCATCACGTAATCGATGTAGCGGTTACCGTCGGCATCGATGACGTAGCCGCCATCGCCGCGCTCGATGAAGAACGGATAGGGCTTGATCGCCCGCACCGAGGAGTTGACCCCGCCCGGGAGGACCGAAAGCGCTCGATCGTAGAGCTCCCGCGAGTTTCCGAGGTTCATGTCACGGCGTTCTACCGCTGGGCTAAAAGCCTTGACTTAATCGGGTAGCGAGGTGGCGACGACCGGAGAATCGGAGTCGCGTTCGATCGGATGTGTATAGACGGCGTTCCAGTCTCAGAGCCGAGGGGCGATGTCCTCAGCGAAATATGTGATGATCAGATCGGCGCCCGCCCGTTTGATCGATGTCAGGGATTCGATCGCTGTCTCCTCGAGATCGAGCCAGCCGTTCTCGGCGGCCGCGTGTAGCATGGCGTACTCGCCGCTGACGTTGTAGGCGGCGACCGGCTGGTCGAACTCCGAACGTACCGACTGGATCACATCTAGATAGGGCAACGCCGGTTTGACCATCACGACGTCGGCGCCCTGTTCGACATCGAGGGCGACCTCCCGGATCGCTTCACGGGCGTTCGCGGGATCCATCTGGTAGTGTCGACGATCCCCGAACGCGGGCGCCCCGTCGGCGGCGTCCCGGAACGGGCCGTAGAAGCTGGATTCGTATTTCGCGGCGTAGCTCATGATCGGGGTTTGGTCGTAGCCGGCATCATCGAGGCGCTCCCGGATCGCGCCGACCATCCCATCGATCATGCCGCTCGGTGCGATCATGTCTGCCCCAGCCGCGGCGTGCGAGCGGGCGATCTCCCCCAGCAATTCGAGGGTCTCGTCGTTGGCGACAGTCAGCTCGCTGTCTGTCCGAGCGTTCGGCTCGAGCACGCCGCAATGACCGTGGCTCGTGTACTCACAGAGACAGACGTCGGTGATGACGTAGATGTCGGTCTCGGTGGTGATCCGGCGGGTCGCCTCCTGGATAACACCGTCCTCGGCCCAGGCCCGGGAACCGCGTTCGTCCTTCGATTCGGGGATCCCAAAGAGGATGATCCCCTCGACACCGGTTTCACGGATCTCTCGGACCCGATCGACGGCCTCCTCGATCGGTACCCGGTCGTGGCCGGGCATGGAGGGGATCGCGATCCGCTCGTCGGCGGTTGCATCGACGAACACCGGTGCGATCAGATCCGCGGTGTCGAGTCGGGTCTCGCTGACCAGCTCTCGGAGCCGGTCTTGACGAAGCCGACGTGGGCGGCGCGTGAGCTCCATATCGCCCGCTAACCGAGCCGATAATAAAGCGTTCTCGGAAGGCATTTATCGACCCTGAGCCTTGAGCGGACAGTAAGGATGGCCACGGTCGCGTTGGCGAGTTTGGCGGACACCACGGATGTGGCCGCCGACCTGCTCCAGGAATATGGGCTGATCGCGTTGTTTCTGATTTTCATTCTCGAAGGGGCGATGTTGTTGTATTTTGCACCCTCTGAGAGCCTGATTCCGTTTGCGGTGGCCTCACCGCTGGCGAACTCGCCGCCGGAGTATGCGCTGGTGATCGGGATCGCGGTCGTCGGGGCGACGATCGGTCAGTACGGGCTGTTTTTGGTGGCCAAACGCGCCGGCCGGGAGTATCTCCTTGAGCAGCGATGGTTCCGGATCAGCGACGAACGACTCGCCCGGTTCGATCGGTGGTTCGACCGGTGGGGGCCGCTGATCGTGCCGATCAGTAACACTCTGTTGTTTACCCGTGGAATGTTGACTGTTCCGGCGGGGTTAGCCGAGATGGACGATCGGGAATTTATTCTTCTCTCCGCCGTTGGGACGTTGTCGTTCGAGACGGTTCTTGCCGCGATCACGCTCGGTGTGATCGGCCTGTTCTGAGGGTTGTTAGGATATCGACAGGAACGACCTACGACGATCGATATCCCGTCGACGATCAGTCGGCCGCGACCGGGCTCGTCTCCCTCGTTTCGAGAGCCTCGATGATCAGCTCGGAGATGTCGACGATCTCGATATCGTCCTCGAAGCCACCGGTCTTGCGGCCGTCCTCATACATCGTCATGCACATCGGACAGGCGACGACGAATTTTTCGATCGCGGTGCCGGCGGCCGTATCCTCAAGGGCTTCCCGGAGCCGTTCCTCACTCGGTTTGGTCTCCTCTTCGACCTCCATCCAGAGCCCGCCGCCGCCACCGCCACAACAGAAGGAGTTCTCGCGGTTGCGTGGCATCTCGTGGAGTTCACAGCCGGTCGCCCGGACGAGCTCACGCGGCGCGTCGTACTCGTCGTTGAACCGCCCGAGGTGACAGGGATCGTGATAGGTGACGGTGTACTCGAGCTCGTCGCCTGTCAGGTCGAGCCGACCGTCGGTCACCAGTTCCTCGACGACCTGCGTCCAGTGGTGGATGTCGACGGCGCCGTCGGTGTTCCACCGGTCGTCGACGTCGAATTCCATCATCGGATCGTCGGCAAAATCCTCGAAGGCGACCTCCGGGTACTCGTTTTTGAACGTGTTGAACGAGTGGGGGTCCGTACAGACGATCTTCTTGAAGTCACACTCCTCGAATGAGTCGACGAGCCGACCGGCGAGATCGATGTAGAGGAATTCCTCGCCGATCCGCCGGATGTCGTTGCCATCGTAGGTCTCGTCGTCGAAGAGGATGCCGAACTCGACGTTGGCGGCGTCGAGGATCTTCGCTAGCGAGCGGGCGACCTGTTTGTTGCGGTCGTCGTAGCTCGGATAGTCGCCGACGTACCAGAGGTATTCGACCGATTCCTCGCGGGCATCCGTCAACTCGAGATCGAGGTCCGCCGCCCAGTTGGCCCGATCACGCTGGGCCTCATCGAAGGTGTTCCCTCGCTGCATCAGGCTACCGAAGATATCCTGGATGTTCGGGTCCACGTCGCCCTGATCGACGAGCTGGCGATTCATCCGGGTGAAGGACTTGAGGTGTTCGATCTCGACGGGGCAGGCGTCCATACAGGCCATACAGGCCATACACGATTCCATGGTCGCTGAGTCGATGACACTCGTCCCGCCGTCGGCGATGATCTCGACGCTGTCACCGCCGGCGTCCCGCTGCTCGCGGTAGCGTTTGAGATCGAGGATGACATCGCGTGGATCGAGCGGCCGTCCCGACGCCTTGGCGGGACAGACCGACGAGCACCGTCCACATTTCGTACAGGCATCCTGATCGAGCAACTCCCGCCAGGAGAAGCTGTCAATCGACTCCGCCCCCGTTTCGGCATCGAGTTCCGGCGGCACCGACGGGAGCCGTACGCCCGCCTTCTCGTCGCGGGTGACGACGTTGGCGAATGACGAAAGCATGTGAAACGGTTTCGCGTAGGGCACCGACGCCACGAAGGCGAGGGCGATGATCGCGTGACTCCACCACGCCCATGGATAGGCCGCCAGTGCTTGCTCGCTCGACATACCGGCCATCGCGAGGACATCGGCGACGAACCAGCCGACGAAGCTCACGGTCTCGAAGGATGGATATCCCTGGGCGAGAATCCGGATCCCTTCGACGGCATAACCGCCGACACCCAACACAAACAGCGACCAGACGAACAGGTCGTCTTCCATACTGGTGTGTTTTCCCCACAGGCGTTCGTTGTGGACCCAATACCGCCGATAGATGGCGACACCGAGCCCAACGACGAACAGCAGGCCGAGCGCGTCCATCACCAGCGAGTAGGACAGATAGAATTCGCCGACGAAGAACGATTCCCCGGTCAGGGGCTGATAGATATCCATGTCGATAGCGAGAATGGTCGTTCCGATCAATAGTGTGAGAAACCCCCACATGATGAAGGCATGCATCAGTCCGGCACGCACATCCCGATCGAACTGAAATTCGTTTGAACCGACGATCTTCACCGCCCGGGCGATCCGCTGTGGCAGATCATTGAGCCGTTCGAAGGGATCTTCGTTTCCACGGACGTAGCGGGCAACCCGCTGATAGACGCCGAAGAAGAAGATCGCGAGCGCAACGGCCGCCAGATAATAAAAGACCGCCTTGCCGGTGGCGCCGATCCGCCAGAACGTCGGGCGGGTGACCTCACTTGATTGCGCCAGAACCCAGAACATGCCTAGTCACCCCACGGACGATCCGCATAAGTGTTATTACGTGCTATCGAGGTGGTGCAGTAACAGTTGGTTGAGCCTCAAGGCGACTCCTGTCTGACCGCG
>JBDGPX010000018.1:6276-28423 GCA_042219475.1 Halobacteriales archaeon | reverse complement strand
GAGGCCTGAATTAGGACAATGAGAGAGTGGATTGAACGATCTTGCCGACTGGAGGACGAACAATTCAAGTTCATCATCGTGGATATCAGGTTGTCTCTCTCGTTCCACCTCGATTGTCACGTCGAGTGATTGATAGGCCAACAACTTCGATCCAGCTACTCCTTGGCGGTTGCGTTTTTCGCAGCCTCGTACCAGGGAGGCACCTCAACCTTCGTTGAACCGATGTCGGTGTACTGGAATGAAACCACGAGTGTGATTTCATTGCGCCCGGGGACAACGTATTTCCGCTGGAAATCTCGGATGACACCGTTGGGTCTGATCACGGCGATAGTCGTCGTCGAGACGTTCCCGCCGGAAGCGTTATCAACCATTGTCAGGATGTACACACACCTTTTCGCCGTTCTGCTTAGTTTCGCCGAGAGCCGTTGAGTAGTTTCCAAAGAGGAATTTCCTAAGTAGGGCCCGGGCCCTGATCGAATAGCGGGTCCGGTCGGTTCCGTAGGTGATTGGCGTCCGCCGGTATTCAGTCCCGTTTTCTCGATCAATTTTGACGTATCGGAAGCCATTACTGGAATAGGCTGAGACATTCGTGGTCGGATCGAGCCGGCCAGTCTGGATGATATCACCGCTGACGTTGGTGACATATCGCGACGGGCGATTCACGTGGATTACTTCCTGACGGTTGACCGATCGATCGCCGCGGATGAAAACCTGATATGTGAGCTTCCAAGTATAAGAATGTTCCCCGATGTTCTTCACTGTCAATTAATGCCTCCGTATCGGTGAGGCCAGTCTCGGAAAGTCCCGGTGGTAGAGTCGCCGATCCCGGTTCGGGCGTCGTCGTCGGTGTCGGCGACGGTCTACGGACTGATTCGGTGATAGTCGTTGGGGCAGTTTCAGTCGATAGGGCTCCTACCCCGAAAAACCACTCCGCTCCGGGCGTTCCAATAATGCCACCAGTCAGGTGCAGGACGATCAAGCCGATGGTTCCAAGGACTGCGATCCGTCGGCCACTAGTTGCCACCAAGCCGTTTGTATCTGTTTCAGCGGGTGATCGAGCCGGATGATCGAAATACTTCCGACAGAGGATATTCCCACGTTGAGGATTGATTGCATATAGAATCAGATTTCGTAAAGTGTCGACTCCGATAATCTGCGGTTCAAGTTGTTCATTAAGCCGACGGGCTTGTCGTGGTGATGTGGTAGTCACCACGATGTCGGTCGATCCTTCGGGAAGCGAAATCGACCGGTCACGGTCGAACAGCCGGATGAAAGACCCCTGCCAGCGGCCAATATGGGGCCGACAGACTAATCGCATCTGTTCGTTTTCCCGGACCACGATCACGCTATCGTCCTTGATATGGGTTTCAAATCCTCTTGCCGCCCAGAGATCGGCCACGAAGCCAACGAACCGGTCGGCTGAGAGCTTACACAGGTGATCGGCGAACGTTTCCTCCGAAATCGGAGCCATTCTTCACAATATTCGATCGGA
The DNA here is from genome assembly GCA_042219475.1 of Halobacteriales archaeon. Lineage (GTDB taxonomy): Archaea > Halobacteriota > Halobacteria > Halobacteriales > Hikarchaeaceae > Chewarchaeum. The sequence continues at coordinate 26,931 of JBDGPX010000018.1, read as the reverse complement.
GCTGTTCAAACGTTTCGCCTGGATAAAACATGATCCAGAATGGAGATTTGTCTGATGCAATGAACTCATTGTTTTCGACTGGCGATTGACGGATTCAACAAGCCAATAAACGTCATTTCAGACCTGATTCTGTGTTTTCAGATGCCAGACACAAATGGATTCTATACCGTCACAATCACCATCAGGATCGGATCGGCAACTCGATGTGGGTCGGATGATCGTGATCGTGATAGACGGTATTCGTCGCGATCTGGTGTTCGCGATCACTATAGAGCGGTCCGCCCGTGTTCTGGTTGACGTCGTATCGCGGATAGTTGGACGAGGAGATGTCGAGCCGGATCCGGTGGCCAGGTTTGAACACGTTCGCGGTCGGATAGGGTTCGAGTTCGAATTCGTATATCTCGCCGGGGGTAACGAAATCCGCCTCCCGACGGTAGCCGCGGTACCGTGCCCGACAGATCGAATCACAGAGGTTCAGCGCAAAGCCGTTCGGGAAGTCCGGTGATTCCGGATATTCATCGATCAGCTTGGCCGTGAAGTCGGTATCCGGCGCGTCGGTCGCGGCGAAGATCCGCACCGTGATCGGCCCCGCGATCTCGACGGGTTCGGAAAGCGGCGGAGTCCGATAGACGAGCACGTCATTGCGCTCCTCAAGCGGACCGTATGGCGGCGTTGCCCCGAACGTGTCCGGCCGGGTCCGCTGATCCCACCCACCGCGGCCGGTGATACTGATCCCCGGTCGATCGCTGAGGGGGAGTTCGTTGATCGGTTCCTCCCGTTGCTCGAAGGTGTAGTACGACGAGCAGTTCCCGCCGATCGTCGGCACGGGATCGGTCGGATCGAATTCGTATGTCGTGGCCGACTCGCTCACTTGTGGCTGCTCGGTGGTGAGACGACCGTCCTCGTGGGCGTAATACGCCGTGAAATCCGTCCCGGGGAGCGGCCAATCCTCGGCCGATTCCCACTCGCCACCGTGGTTGAGCCGGTCGCCGGTCGTGATCGTTCCGTCGCCGGTCCCCATCCGGAAGTATTGTACCGGCGGTTGGTCAGCCCACGTATCCATCCCCTTGAGATAGTGGTCGAAAAAGCGGAGTTTGGTTTCGAGGTAGTCGGTCGGCATCGCCTCCCCGAAATCGGTCTCCCCGGAGTAGGTCCGCATCCAGGTGGACTGGCCGCCATGGGTCCAGGCACCCATGATGAGATAGTGGTCGCTGTCCTTGCGGTCTTTCAGTGCCCGGAAGTTGTCTTTCGTTGCTTTGGCATAGGAGTCGTACCACGAGCCGGCGTAGACTGTGGGGACATCGGCCATCTGGTCGTAGTGGGCCTCGAAATTGATCGATGGTTGGTCCCAGAACTCGTCGTCACCCGGTGTATCCATGTAATCGAAGATATACTCCTGGTAGTTCGGGATGTGCCGAAGGGGTGACTGTTCCCGGAGGACGGGACCATCCGCCAGCAGATCCCGCGTGTCGACGTTCGCCAGTCGCTGTTGGAGGTCCGGATCCTCGAGGGCCCGTTTGGCGAACCCGCCGCCGATCGTCAACGCCCACGTAAGCCAGCGGAGTTCGAACGCACCGTTCTGGCGGAGCGTCGCCTTCCAGGCGTTGGCTGCCCCTTGGTTGACGAACATCGCCGCCAAGCCATCGGGCTGTTGGGTGGCGAGGGCGCTCTGGACCCAGGCCATATAGGACGTGCCCATCGTTCCGACCTGCCCGTCACAGTAGGGGCGATCGGCCAGCCACTCGACGGTATCGGCGCCGTCTTCGCCCTCGTTGGCGAGAAGGTAGAACTCCCCATCGCTGGCAAAGCGTCCGCGGACATCTTGGACTGCGACGACATATCCGCGGGAGGCATACCACCGGCCCTGTTGTTCGATCCGGTTGCGGTCGCGCTTATCGTAGGGAGTGCGCACTAACAACGCCGGGCGGGAATCCCCGATCGGTTCGCCGGTCACCGGATCGGCCGGCCGATAGATATCCGTCGCGAGATCGATGCCGTCCCGCATCGGGACTTGGATGTCCTGATGGACTGTAACGCCGTAGTCCGGAGTTGAAGCCATGTATCCCTCACCCGCACGGCCCCGTCTTAGTTCCACCCCTTGGATGACTCCCTACGGGTGCGAAGTTGAACGATCCAAGCGGTACACCCGAGCCGCCAACAGTTTTGCCACCCGGCATCGATATCCGATCCGATGTATCAGTCACTCTTCGATCATATCGACGCGAATGCAGACGCCTATCGTGAGGATCTCTTCGAGTTGCTCCGACAACCGAGCATCAGTACACAGGGTGTTGGTGTCGAGACGTGTGCCGATCTCCTCATTGAGACGATGGGCGAATACGGGTTCGACGCTCGGCGGATCGAAACGTCGACGTTTCCGTTGGTTTACGCCGAAGAGATCGTCGATCCGGACGCCCCAACCGTGTTGTTCTACGGCCACTACGATGTCCAACCACCGGGCGACGAATCGGAATGGGAGAGCCCGGCGTTCGAACCGACGATCCGGAACGACTCGATCTACGCCCGCGGCGCCGGTGACAACAAGGGCCAGCTGACTGCCCATGTGTTCGGCGCCGATGCGGTTCGGTCCGTCCGCGGCGAGTTGCCGGTCAACGTGAAATTTCTCTTCGAGGGTGAAGAAGAGAGCGGCAGTGCCGGTCTGATCGAATTCGTCGAGGACGATCCCGCCGAACTCGACGCCGATCTGATCTATGTCGCCGACGGACCGATGCATCCCTCCCGGCGCCCGACACTCATGTACGGCAATCGCGGCATCCTCTCGGTGGAATTGACCCTCCAGACAGCGAACAGTGATCTCCACTCGGGGAACTTCGGCGGGCCGGTTCCCAACGCCGCCAACGAGCTCGTCGAGGTGTTGGACACGATGTATGACGGTGATACCGTCACGATCGATGGATTTCACGACGATGTCGCGATTACCGATGCGCAACGACGGGCAGCACGGGAGCTCCCTATCGACGGCGATTCAATCAAGGCCGATCTCGATCTGACACACCTCAACGTCCCCGAAGAACGGTACTACGAACGGCTATTGCTTGAGCCGACGCTGACGATCAACGGGCTCACGAGCGGGTATCAACAGGAAGGCATGAAAACGATCATTCCGCATACGGCGACCGCCAAACTCGACATGCGGCTGGTCCCCGAGCAGGATCCGGACGCGGTCTTCGAGCGGGTTCGCGATCACGTTGCCGATGTCCATCCGGATGTCGACGTCGAAAAACAGGGAACGTTTCCGCCGATGAGCACGCCGCTCGATACACCGGCGGCCGATGATGTCTTGGGTGCCCTCGAAGCGGCTTGGGAGCGTGAGCCGGTCGAGATGCCGATGATCGGCGGGAGCCTCCCGGCGGCATATTTCAGGCGCGGTGTGGATGTTCCGATTCTGGTGGTTCCGTATGCGAACCCCGATCAGGGTAACCACTCACCGAACGAGCACCTCGATGTGCACTGCTTCGAGAACGGGATCAGGGTTTCAGCAGGATTCATCGATCGTTTCGGACAGTAGTTCCATCGAGGGCAGGGACGAAACATCCAGCGACATTCCAATCGGAGTGACCCAGTCACCGAAGGATTTCAACCCGGTATACGAATCAACGACTGCAATGAAATAGTGATACATCCTAGGACAACATCTTCATAACTTATATCAAATATATAAAAAAGTACTGGGTCAAATATATGGTGGGAATGAGTCAAATATGCATTGGCCATGAAGCAAAGAATTAAATCCCCCTATTTCATACGTTATGATAGATAATGATGGGTTACTACGACCTCGTTCTGGGACTCATTCCGGTGACATTGCTCGGTTTGACTGGTGCTTTCTTGATCGCAGGTGTCTCGTTGATCTCGGCAGTGTCCTTGGCAGCACTCGCGCCCATGATGCTGATCGGACACGCCATGTTCGTTCGTGGCCCCGTCGCCGAGAGCGGATCGATGGCCGTCGAGCAACCAACCGAATCGCCGTCGTTCGCTGACTGATTCTTTGTCCTGACCCCTCGGATCCCTCAACGGTTATACCCCGTCCCATCGATAGGGCGAGTATGACGGAGACCCGTTTTATCCGGACTGACGATATCCGTGACCTCGCATCGCCAGCAGAGTACGTCGACGCAGTCCAGGCCGCCTACCGCCAACGCGGCGAGGGTGCACCCGCCAAACCCCGAACACAGCTGTTCAACGATAATCCCGGTGGCTCCTTGACCGCCTATACGACGATCCTCCCCGAGACGGGGGCGATGGGGGGATACATGTACGCAGCGGGCTTCGGTGCCTCGGATGCCTGGTTCATGACGCCGCTGTTCGACGCCGAAAGCGGGGAACCGCTCGCCATCGTTGACGGCGCCTACATGAACCCGTTCAAAACCGGGGCCGCCGGGGCCGTCGGAGTCGATGCACTCGCCCGACCGGATGCGTCGACCTTGGCCGTCATCGGGAGCGGGTCCCAAGCCCGCGGCCAACTGATTTGTACGGCAACGGTCCGGGATTTCGATCGGGTCGCGGTCTACTCGCCCACCAAAGAGCATCGCGAATCGTTTGCAGCGGAGTTCAACGATCGGCTCGATGCGACGGTCAGCGCTGTCGCCTCAAGCGCCGCGGCCGTCGAGGATGCCGACGTTGTCATCACGGCGACGTCAGCCGGTGAACCGGTCTTCGACGGCGAACTGCTCAAGGACGGCACCCATGTGACCGCCATGGGTCAGTACACGCCGGACCGACGGGAGCTCGATACGACGACGATCAAACGATCGATCTACGTGCCCGATCTGCGCGATCGCGCCCTTCAGGACGCCGGCTCGTTCCTGATCCCCTACGAGAATGGGGAGATCGGCGAGGATCATATCCACGCAGAGCTCGGCGACGTCGTCGCCGGGACGGCAACTGGCCGCTCCTCGCCGGATGACATCACAGTCTTTGACAGCGGTGGGACGGCGATCGAAACCGTCGCCGGCGCCTACGTACTGTATGAGAAAGCTGTCGAGGAGGGACTCGGCGAAACGATCGACTTCGCCCCGGCGAGCGAGGCCATGCCCGGACGCTTGGATTGAGCTACCCACTGTATCTTCTCTAAGCTACCCCGATCGCCGGCAACAGCCCGACGCCGGCTGCCAACGATCCCACGAGATAGCCGAGGATCGCACCGCCGTTGAGCAACGGCAAGCCGGCGTGGGCTCGGCCCTTTGCGACCAGCCACATGAGAATCGATACGCCAACCACGGTGCCGATCATCGCCATCAGTGCCGGCAGATTGATCGCGATGCCCGGGATGCCCAGGTCCGGTGCCGGGGAAAAAAAGGCCGCACTGGCAACCATTACTGATGGCATGACGGCATCACCGAGTCCGATGACGAACGCGTCACGGTGGGCGAAGGATTCACCGTCCGCTGGCGCCGTCGATTGATCCGTCCCATCATCGGACGAATCATCGGGATCGTTCGTCTCTCCGTGTTCATCGGGTGTTCTATCAGCGATCGGATCCTGATCGAGGAACGAATACGACAGCGTGACCGGGATGATCAAAACGAGTGGTAACTTCAGATCGGTGACGCCCTCCGCGAGGGTTAACATGTGTTCGGTGCCGTAGACGCTGACGGCATCGTAGATCGCCAGCACCGAGAGTAGCAAAATCGCGGGGAGCGGACCGAAACTGATGCCAAAGAGGCCGGCTCCGCCGGCACCGATGATGATGCCGGCCAGATCGATGACGTACCACTCCGGATACAGATAGAGTAGTGCTGCCACACCGATTGCCAGCGCCCAGGGCGTCACGTTCAGTCCCTGAAAAATGAGGATCGGTGGGATGAGGACCGAAAAAACGTACAACGACAGCAGGCCACACGTCGAGACGATCAGAAGCCGGAGTAGTCGATCGATCCCGAACTTCAACACTAATAGGATCACGCCGGTCGCAACCAGAATCGCCACCAAGTAGACGACGCTGTTTGTGGGGTCCGAGGGGTTCTCGACGGTCTGATATCCCGCCTGTTTGAACGGGTCGATCAGGCTGAGCGCGCCGAGTTGAATGACAACGAAGAGCCCAACCGTCGCAACCGCCGCCAAATACAGCCGTCGCCGTGAGGCCATTGCTACCGACCGTCCGTATCGCCACCAAGCGCTTAGGGACTTTGATATCTACCTTTGACAGCGAGAGTGTTCCGACACCTGTCAACTCATCTGACGTAGATCCGCTGATTCAGGAGGGACGCAGGCACGGGACCGTCCTCGGTCGGCCGGATCACGACGAACGGACGATCGACCGGGCCCATCACATCGACGATCCGGCCGACGGACGTCAGGGATTCATCGACGACGGTCGCGCCAACGTCAGGGACCGTCGGCTCATCGGCGCGGACGACGATCGATCCTTGGGCGGTCCTGACGACCGATCCGATACGTTGCATACCGGCGCCTCACTCCCGCAGCACGTTCACGTAGGCCGCAACCGCCCGGACGAGATCGTTTTTGCCCGTGTCATCGGCGTTACGGACCCGCACCCGACCACACTCGTTCCATGGTTCGCGTGGATACGCTACATCGCGTTCGATGACCGCATCGTATCCGACCTGCTGGACGGCCGCCGCGATTTCTTCGACATCAGGTTCCTCAAGGGCCTCGTCCTCAGGCACACGTCGCCCGTCACGACGGCTCCGCTCGATATCGAGGTAGGCCGGCCAGATCACCTTCTCGACCATGGCTGAGGATAACGGGCCGAGCGCTTTACATCTTCCATCCGTCGGCGGGCAGCTGTCCGGGGCGATCGGCAATGCAAGTTTTATTTAGTTAATCCAAGTAAACCAGCGTCAATGGCGACCGCCGCCGCGCGCCGAACACTGACCTGGTCAGCGGGCCTGACAGCTCTCCTTGTCGCTGTCGTTGTCACGAGTGCCGCGATCGGTCCTGTGTGGATCCCCCCGACGGTGATCGCGAAGGTCATGGCCTCGGTGGCGGTGACGACCCTCGCCGAACTCGTCAACGTGACGCCACCGATCGTCTTCGAGGTACCGGACACCGCAGTGACGATCGTGACGACCCTTCGGCTCCCTCGGATTACGCTGGCCGCAGTCGTGGGATTCGCCCTGGGGACAGCGGGTACGGTCATGCAGGGTTTCTTCCGGAATCCGATGGCCGATCCCTCGATCATCGGCGTCTCGTCCGGGGCCGCTGTCGGCGCCGTTGCCACTATTGCCCTTGGGATCTCGATCCCATTCGGCCTCGAAGCCGCCGCGTTCATCGGAGCACTGATCGCGGCCTTCGGGGTGTACCTGCTGGCGACCGAGGACGGGCACACCCCAGTCGCGACCCTGTTGTTGGCAGGGGTCGCCGTCCAGACCTTTCTCGGGGCCGTGATCTCGTTTCTGCTCGTCATCAGCGGGGACAGTCTGCAGCGGGCGATCTACTGGCTGATGGGGCATCTCCACAACAGTACCTGGAGCGAGGTCGTGATCTCGCTCCCGGTGACGCTGATCGGGTTCGGCCTCCTTATGCTGTTCGTCCAGGATCTGAACGCGATGGTCTTAGGCGAGGAGACGGCCCAGACTCTGGGGATTGAGGTGGAGTTCACCAAACGACTGCTGTTGGCAGCCGCAAGCCTCGTGACGGCGATCGCGGTAGCCGTTTCGGGTGTCATCGGGTTCGTCGGCCTGATCGTACCCCACATGATGCGGCTGCTCGTCGGGCCGGATCACCGGGTGTTATTGCCGACCAGTGCGATCGCCGGTGCCGTCTTCCTCGTCGCGACGGATACGATCGCTCGATCGGGGGCGGCCGAACTCCCCGTTGGGATCGTCACGGCCTTCCTGGGTGCGCCGTTTTTCCTCTATTTGCTCCGGCGACGGGAGGTGTATGCACTGTGAGCGAGCCACCGATCGAGATCGAGGACCTCGGGATCACCTTTGGCGATGTCACCGTCTTGGATGGGTTATCGGTCGACATCACGGCCGGTCAGTTCGTCGGTGTCGTCGGGCCGAACGGGACCGGCAAGACGACGTTGTTGCGATCGATCAACGGTGTCATCACGCCGGACACCGGTCAGGTACGGATCTTCGGCACGGCCGCAACGACCCTGTCGGCTCGCGAACGATCCCGCCGGATCGCGACGGTCCCACAGAACGCCACCATCGGCTTTGATTTCTCGGTTCGGGAGGTCGTCGAGATGGGGCGATACCCTTATCGGTCCCGAACCGGCTGGGGTGATCCGAATCCCGACGCCGTCGATCGGGCTTTAGAACGGACGGAGACGACGGCCCTGGCCGATCGATCGGTGACGACGCTTAGTGGGGGCGAACGGCGCCGGGTAATATTGGCCCGGGCACTAGCACAGGAAACCCCGATCCTTCTGTTGGACGAACCGACCGCGAGCCTGGATATCAACCACCAGATCAGAACGCTCGAACGGGTCGATGCCTTAGTGGAACAGGACAAAACGATCATCGCGGCGATTCACGACCTCGATTTAGCCGCCCGATACTGTGATATGGTGATCGTGATCGACGATGGCCGGATCCGTGCGAAGGGACCACCGGCGGATGTTCTGACGAGCGAGACGGTCGAACGAACCTACGGTGTGCCGACCGCGGTGACGACCGATCCAACCACCGGGGCGGCCTCGATTACTGCCCTTTCCGACCCAGCCCCAGAACGGGGAGTAACCGTTCATGTGTTGACCGATCGGAACGGCCAGCTCCTCGCCCGACTTACCCGCGCCGGGTTCACGGTTACGACCAGCGTGTTGACCGAGGGATCACCGGCGATGGCGGTCGCCGATTCGCTGGGTATCGAGACCGTGTCAATACCGCCACAGACGCCGATCAATGAGGCCGCACAGGGCCAGGCCAATAGCTTGATCGGAAGCGCCGATGTTGCCGTCCTCGATGATATTGTGATCGGTCCGATGAATCAGGTCATCCTCGATGTGGCGAGACAGGCTGAGAGACTCGTCATCATCGAAGACCGTCCGTTCGCGGATCGTAACTACACCAGCGATCGGGCCGCTACTGTCTACGAACGCCTGTGTGAGACGGCTGAAATCACACCGTCGTCCCGAATCGTCGAAGCGATCGAACGTCGCCAAGATCAATCAGTCAGTGACCATGAAGCGAGACAGTCGGTGTCCAAATCGAGTGAGTGAATTCGATAAACAGGGATCGATGTACCATTGAGTTGTGATCGGGGTTTTTATCGATCGGCGTGAACCGTTGTGAGCATGCGCGCAGCCGTCCTCGAAGCCCATGGCGAACCGCTTTCGATCCGGGATGTCGCGGAGCCGGCATGTGCCTCACACGGTGTCACCGTCTCGGTCGAAGCCTGTGGCATCTGTCGCAGCGACTGGCACGCTTGGCAGGGCCACCACAGCTGGGTGGGCGATCGGGTCGATCCCGGACAGATCCTCGGCCACGAACCCGCTGGTCAAGTCATCGACGTTGGTGAACGGGTCACCGATCTACAGCCGGGAGACTCCGTCGCGATCCCGTTCAATCTCGGTGATGGAACCTGCCGACAGTGCCGACGAGGGCGGACGAACTACTGTGAGAATCTCAGCGGACTCGGTTTCTCGATGGATGTCCAAGGCGCCTGGGCCGAACAAGTTCACGTCCCACATGCCGAACACAACGCGATTCGACTTCCCGAAGGGGTCGCATCAGCGGATGTCGCCGCGCTCGGATGCCGATTCATGACAGCGTATAACGGACTCGAACATCGTGCCGACATCGATGCCGGTGAATGGGTCGCCGTCCATGGGTGTGGTGGCGTTGGACTGTCGGCCGTCCATGTCATCGATGCGTTGGGTGGCCGGCCGATCGCGGTCGACATCGACGAGGAGGCCTTGGCATTGGCCAGCGACTTGGGGGCCGAAGCGACAATCGACGCCAGTGAGGCAACCGACGTTCCGGAGATCGTCCGCTCGATCGCCGATGGCGGCGTTGGTACCGCGGTGGATGCCCTCGGTATCGCCGAAACCTGCCGGAACGCCATTGCGTGTCTCGACACCCGGGGCACACATCTCCAACTCGGGCTCTCGACCGACGCTGAACGGGGCGAGATCGCACTCCCGACCGATTTCATTGCGATGCACGGGATCGACGTACTGGGCTCCCGGGGCATGCCACCGATTCGGTACGACGAACTGTTCAGCCTCATCGAGGCAGGGAAGATCGATCCGGGAGCAGTCGTCACAAGAACTGTCGGGATTGATGCGGTATCGGATCGATTGGCGGCGATGACCGATTACGACACTGTCGGTATCGAAGTCGTCACGGAATTCTGATCCGATCCGGCCAACAACTCGATCGAGCTACACAATACATTTATACCGGATGCGAGGTAATCGGCCATCGACATGCCGAAGTGTCAGAACTGTGGTTCGGATGTCACGGAGGCGTATGTCCGGGTGTTTGCCCCGGAAGGGATGGACCGCCCGCGGGTGTGTCCATTCTGTAAAGACAAAGTACGTGACGGCGCGGACGTTCGGGAGGCGCGCTCGGTTCGTCACTGACTGACGCTCCGCTCGTTTTCATCGGCCGATCACTCCTCGGCCGACTCCTCATCCCCCAGCAACGCCAAGACCGCCGCGTCAGACACCTGTTCGAACGATCGATAATGAGCGCTGACCGCCCCAAAGGAGGTCGGTTCTTCGAGACAGACCACGCGATCGGCCTCGCGGCGAATGGCGTCGATCGTCTCGGGCGGCCCAACCGGGATGGCAACGATCACGGCGGCGGCACCCTGACTCCGGACCGACCGGAGGCACGCCTTCAGAGTCGCACCGGTCGCGACACCGTCATCGACGACGAGCACTCGCGCTCCCATCAGGTCCGGTGGCGGTCGCTCGGCCCGGTACCGCTCAGCCCGGTCTTCGGCGGCGTTGGCTTCGGCCTGTCGGGCCTGCTCAAGGTAGCCATCGGTCACCCCAAGCCGGTCGATCAACGAGTCGTTGAGCCATCCGGTGCCGTCGGCTGCGACCGCACCGAGTGCCAGTTCGGGATTGTCGGGAGCGCCGATCTTTCGGGCGATCACGACGTCAAGTGGGAGATCAAGTCGTTCGGCGACGACGCTGGCCACGGGAACGCCACCACGCGGTACCCCAAGAACGATGTCGGCTTCGATCGACTCGGCCACGAGCGCTTCGGCCAGTCGATCGCCCGCATCCCGCCGATCGGTGAACATACCGAATACACGCCGTCGATCCCCAAATACTCACCCGTCGCAATCGAATCGATCACGCCACCTGGCAGCCCGGTCGTTCGCCGCGGTTTCGGTCTCGAAGACCTCGTGATCGTATCCTGGCCCATCCGGTGCCTGTTGGAGCCGATCGATCCAGACAGCCCAGTCCCCCGATGCCGTTTCACGAAGCGTTATCGTCGCGTAGCCGTCCGTCCGCTCCCATCGGGTTCTGTTCGCGTCATCGATGGTTCGTTCCCAACCCATTTGTCTGCTATATCGGTCCCCGCCACCTACTTAAGGGACCGGTGAGTCGAAACGGCCCGTAGCCGGACGTACGGAAGATCCGGATCACAGAACGCCCGGTACGAACATTTCAGGGCAGGGTGTAGCTTGGATATGGAGATCAAGCAGGTCATCCCGCGGGATGCGATCCCTAGCGTTGATGATCCGGCATTCGGAGAGGAATACTTCGGGAAGGGATGTGACCGTGCGATCGTCGTCGAACCCACAACGGCCCCGGCACGAGCCTATCCGGTTCGGATTCTCCAGTATCACGAGATCGTCAACGATCGGGTTGAAGGGGATCCGATTGCGGTAACCTGGTGTCCACTCTGTGGGAGCGGGATCGTCTACGATCGGGGCATCGATGGCCAAACACTCACCTTCGGCGTCTCCGGGAAACTCGCGGATGACGATCTGGTGATGTACGATCGGGAGACCGGTTCCGAGTGGAAGCAGTCCAGCGGCATCTGTATCGATGGGCAGTTTGCGGGGCGGCAGCTCCCGATCCGAACGGCTGCGATGATGCGTCTCGACCGATTCCGAGACCGATATCCCACAGGCACGATCCTCCAACCACCCGGCGGGAAAAGCGAGGCCAGCGGCCCGAGCGATGAACCCCAACCGATCGATTACACGGCGACGCCGTATCAATCCTATTTCGATAGCGACGGCTTTGGACTCGCAACCCACCGCGGTGAGGATGGTCGAGACTGGGATCGTGACGACGTCGACCCGAAAGAACCAGTGTTGGGATTCGAAATGCAAGACGAAGCGCTTGCGGTCCCTCGGAGCGTGGTGGCAGCCACCGGTGGCGTTCGAACGGTGACCGTTGGGGGACAAGCGGTACTCGTTCTCGATGACGGTGCTGAACTGCAAGCGTTTCAGGATCCAGGGTATTCGTTTCATCCTACAGATGAGCCCGGAACGTATCGAGCTGACGGAACGACGTGGGATGCCACAAGCGGCAAGAGTGCGGACGGCCGATCGCTCGAACGGATTCCCGGGCGGCGGCTGTTTGCCTTCGCCTGGCAGGACGATCACGGACCGGACAGCTTCCTGACGGAGAGAGGTGTCGATGATGGATAGTTGTCCGGCCCTATTGGGATTGAACAGCCCGACAGAGGCGTTGGGTCCGATCGATCAACGTCTCGGCATCCGTCGCTAGCAGTTTGGTGATCGCCTCCTTCCCGACTTCACCTGGATCGGTGACGGCGACGGGCGTCGCTGAGACCGATTCGAAAGCCCGTTCGGCGCCCCAGGCCATGGTGCTTCCTTCGGTGGCTTTGACCTCCGGTGGCTCGTTGACCCGATCGTAATGGCCCCGCTCCCATCCGAGGGATTCTAGTGCCGCATCGATCCGATCATCGTAGCGGCAGTTGACCGCAAACCGTAGGTCGGGATCGAACTCCCGACAGGCCAACAGAAAGCGAGCGACGTGACTCGAGGCACCGAACCGCACGCCACGATTCGGTTTTACCCCCGAAAGGGTGCGGGTAATCCGTCCTTCGACGGCCGCCGTTTCCGCCGTACCTTCGGCGTATGGCGTCGCTCCAACGACGTTCATGCCCACCTCCGGTACCAACGGTGAGACGTCCGTATCAACGAATGTCTCAACCGCCTCGGCGACGGCTTCGGCAGTCGCGTTCATGGTCGCCCGGTTCCGCAGCTCACCCAAGTGATGGACTGCCCCTGGTCCACTTCCAACATCGAGGTGATACCGGACCGCCCGTTCCACGAACGAGACGCCGGTCTCGACAGCAGTGTGTAAATCGGTCCCCTGTGCGAGTTGGGCCGCGATCGCACTCGACAGTGTACACCCCGATCCATGTGTCGCGGTCGTATCAATACGGTCGTGTTCGAAGACGGTGCTGTCAGCGTCGGTGACTAATACGTCGATCACCGTCTCGCCGGGGATGTGACCACCTTTGACGAGGGCGGCATCGGCCCCCAAGTCGACGATCGCTTCGCCGGCGTCCTCGGCCGATGTCACGTCGACCGGATCGATATCGGTGAGGACTGCGGCTTCGTCGGCATTGGGTGTGACCAACGTCGCCTCGGGGATGAGTTCCTCGTAGGCCGATTCGGCCTCGGCTTCCAACAGTCGATCGCCGGATGCTGCGACCATCACGGGATCCACGACTAACGGGAAATCAAAATCCTCCGCTTGCTCGGCGACGGTCCGGATGATCGGTGCCGTCGCGAGCATGCCGGTTTTGCCGGCTCGGATGGCGAAATCCGCCAGTAGTGACTCGATCTGTGCCGAAATCTCGTCGACCGGCAGGAGATGCGTCGAATCAACGCCACGGGTATTCTGGGCCGTTACGCTGGTGATGACGCTGGTCCCGAACGCCCCTTGGGCCTCCATCGTCTTCAGATCGGCTTGAATCCCCGCGCCCCCACCGGAGTCGCTACCGGCGATCGTCATCGTGACGGGCCGATCCTCAGGTGCTGGAGATCGACTCATTGTATCCCCTCCGTTTGAAGACTGATCCGACCGACGAACCGGACTTCTCGCTGTGCGTTAGGGGTGGGTTTCATATTCGGTAAAACTCGGTTGTACAACTTTATAATATCGCTTCGATTACTTGCAGCATCCTATCGATCCTCGATCAAGCCGTGAGGAACAACGGATCTGATTGCTGGGATACGAAAATTCTTGATATCCGGTCGCCTTCGGGCTATCCGATGAGCGATGACCGGTTGCAATTCGGCTCACTGTATCTCACACGCTTTGCCGGCAGCTTCGGCTTCATCACCATCCTCACTCTCCTTCCGACCTACATCGACCTGCTCGATCCGTCGGGGCTTGTGATCGGGCTCTTTACGACCGCCCTGACGGTCGCCCGGGGGATCGCCGTCGTGCCAATCAGTTGGGCCGGCGATCGGTTCGACAAACGAAACGTCCTCGGGGCCGGGTTAGTCGTCAATATCGCGGCCTACCTGCTGTTTGCAGTCATCGATAGTAGCCTCGGGTTCATCACTGCCCGGGTGATCCAAGGGTTAGGGATGGTGGCAACAGGGCTCATCTCGCTCGCACTTGTCGGACAGCTCGCGTCATCGGCGGATCGGGCCAACTCGATCGGCCGATATAATGCCGTCCGCATGGCCGCGGGAATCCTCGGGACGTTGGGGGCCGGCGCACTCTACGAGGGGTTCGGCTTCCAGGCGGTGTTCGGATTGATCACCGTGATGTTAGTGGTCGCGCTCCTCGGTGTTGTCTTCGTCTTAGAGCCGGATGAGTCGACCGTCGAAGGGTTCGCCTTTGCGGATCTGGCCGTGAACCGTCGGATCCTCACGCTGACGAGCTTCCGAGCCCAGTATGCCTTTGCGGTGACGATCGTCCGCAACTGGGTCCCGATCTACGCCGGCGTCTCGGCCGCGAAGGGCGGTCTGGGATTCAGCGCGTTCATCGTTGGAGTCGTCATCGCCGCCGAGAAGTTCCTCAACATGATCGGACAACCCTATACGGGACAGCTCTCCGATAAATATGGCCGAGCGTTATTCGTATTCATCGGCGGCGGCTGTTATGGCCTGGTGGCGATCGCGATCCCGTTTACCCCCAGCATCGCCGAACTGTTGCCGTTCGGGCCGTCGATTCCCGGACTGGCGGGGCTCTCGATCGCGATCGTCCCGTTGGTCGTGCTCAATGGGTTGCTTGGTGCCGCCGATAGCTTCCGTGAGCCGGCGAGTATGGCGCTGTTTGCCGACGAAGGGGTCGGCTCCGGAATCGCCAGCAGTTTCGGAATTCGATCGCTAGTCTGGTACCCCGGCAGCATTATCGCCCCGATGATCGGCGGCGTGTTGATGACTGATTACGGCATGCAGTGGGTGTTCTTCCTTGGTGGCACTCTTGCGTTGACCGGCGTGGCGACGTTTTTCGGTATTCTCTCATGGAATCACGGCTCGCGTGCCCTGGCGGAATGGTAGCCCGCCGCCTGTACTGTGCCCCCCTTACTCGCCGTCGAAGAGCCGCCCCAACGTAAATTCCGAAACATCGACATCGATCCGCCGGAGGGCATCCCACAGTGTGGCCTGATTACTGGTCACGACCGGCTTACTGAGATCGCGTTCGAGTCGTTCAATGATCTCAAAGGTCCGGAAGTTGGTACAGCTGATGAAGATTCCATCGGCCGTCTCGGTATCGACGGCCCGAGCCCGACGGTAGGCGATCTCAGGGCGGCGGCGACCGATCCCGAGATTGGGTTCGATGCCCAATCCTTCGATCGCGGTGACAGTATAGCCGGCATCCTCGAGAAAGGACCGTTCCCGTTCGTTTAACTCATCGATGTACGGCGTTGCGATCGCGAGCGAATCCACTCCGAGTGTATCGAAGGCGCGTTTGATCGACGCGGCAGTCGCGACCGTAGGAATCCTGGTCCGATCTTCGATTTCGTGTTCGATCGTCTCGTCATGTCCCGGCCCCTTCACGAGGCTACCGGTCGTGCATCCGTAGGCTATCACATCAACATCGGCAGTAGCCAACAGATCGGCCGCCGAGTGAGCGTTCTCGGCCATCCTCGTCAGTTCATCCGTGTTTGTCCCTTCGAGATGCATCCGAGCAGTATGCACCGAGATCCCTGACGGGAGCACACTCCGAAACTCCGGTTCGTTGGTCGTATTCGAGGAGGGAACGATCAACCCAACACGACCACGCCAGCCATACATGCCTCCTTGTTCGGCGGCAGCCGACAAAGTAGTATCGTGGACTTGCCCCGTCGTTACGATGGCTGGTCGGATGAGTTCGCTGGCAGATTCAGTAGCTTTCTGCCTTGATCAGAGAAGTAGACACAGTTGACGATCAGGATTTGATCGGTTTCCCTGTTGGATCAAGTACGTAATGACCGTTCACACCTTGTCCTTTTGCGTCACCTGGTTTTTCGTCCTTGTGGTAGTAATACAGCGGCCATCCGTTGACCATGACATGCGATTCATTACCCCCCGTTGCAAACAATGCGTAGGACTTGGTCGATGCTTCAACATTCTCCCCGACTTTTACCTTCTTCGCCTGGGTTTTCACTTTTAGCTTCGGCCATTTATCCGCACAGTCACCAGTACATGCAGAGGACGTTTCACCTTGCGTATCTTCTTCATACATATATAAGCTCATACCTTTCCGGCCGACGAGTATCTCTCCAAGGTCCGGATGGGAGCTCACCTGAACATCCGGACCCTCAGGTTCTGTGGTAAGCCGTGATGGCGGTGTGGAAGTGGGAGTTGGAGTGAGTGTAGCAGTAGGTGTGTCACCGCCATCGGACCCACCGCCACCTCCATCGCCGCCTCCACCACCCATACAACCCGCTAATCCAGCAGTAACCATACCGATCGCCGATTTGAGAATTCGCCGTCGGTTAAGCTCCATATGCGGGTCTTTATCTAACAATACATGAACGTTTGGTCTGTTTTCGCGTTTTGTTCAAACTGCGAAAAGGATGGGGATCCGGATCCAAACCAGGTCTTTGAGCTGGCGATCCTCCTGTACAATTTCGGGGTGAGTTTCGAGAAGGTCGCGCGCATTCTCGCGCGAGAAAGGTGATGCTACTGGACGAGACCGTCGTCAAACAGCGCGGCGAGGAGTTCACGCTGTTTGGGGCGGTTGATACCGAGACACGGCATCTGTTGCACGCGGCTGTGGCACCGTCGAGAAATTACCTTACGACACGGCGGTTTCTCGCAGAGCTCATATCAGTGAGTTGTACGGGAGAGCGCCGCCGATCGTGGTGACAGACGGGGCCAGCTACGGCCCCGTCTTCACCCGGCTGGGCGTCACACGCATCATCCGCCGCCACAGCGTGCGAAACCGTGTCGAACGCTGGATCCAAGAGCTGAAACGCCGCATCGACACCTTCTACGCCTCCTTCACCGGCCAGGACGTCGAAACCACGAACAACTGGCTTCGCCAATTCGCCTGGGCGTGGAATGTCTGGCTAAGTTAGTGGTGCCATGACGGGCGGCGTAATATTTAATAATTATCGTGTAAGTTGGGGCAACAGGGAGGTCAGGTCTGTTAGCTTGCCCATCCTGTGACATACCGACCTCCCATCTCCTACCGACTTTGAATCACGGAGTGCGAAAAGCCAGTCGTGACTACTCACTCCTCAACGGGTCGTAGTAATATTGCACAGCCCCCGGCAGCCGTAAGCAGTAGACCACCGATCCCGAATGCTATCAACCAGCCGAGTGTCGCAATGAGTGAACTCGCAACGGTTCCACCGATTACGCCTCCCCAGAGCTTCGCGGAATACAGTACAGCATAATTCTCAGAGGAGTAAGTCGTTCCATAATATTCGCCAACGAGACTTGGAAGGATCACGAACGCCGGACTCCGGAAAAACGCTGCCACGGCTGTGGCGATCACGAATCCAATTTCAAGCCCGTACTGACCGACCAAAACCGTACCACCAGTTGCAAGGCCAGCGATCATCAAGGAAACGACGACGGTCCGTTCACGGCCGAATCGATCGGAGAGATGGCCGATCACCACCAATCCAGCAGCGTCGCCTAATGCGATCAACGACGCACTCGCGGTACCGGCCGAATCGGCGAGCCCGAGTGCGGAAGCGTAGGCAACAACCTTGCCGATCAGCATTAATCCGACGCCGTTGACGATGATGAACACGCCATAGAGCAACCAAAACTGCCAGGTCCGGATCGCCTCCCGCCAAGTATACGCTCGGTCCGAAGACATTGTCTCTGATCCAATACCGTCGGTGCCGTCAGTACTCCCGTCGGATGGGTCTCGAAGAATCGGCACCCCAATCACTATACCGACACCTGCGAGGACAGCGAGTCCTAATAGCGCGGTTCGAAACTCGGTCTCGACGCCACGCCGGAGGACAGGAATCAGCAGGAAGCTGATACCCCCATAAGTCATTGAGACAATCCCCGTCGCCAGCCCGCGTCTCTCGTCGAACCACTTGACCGGCGTGTTAATGGCCACCGTGTAAGCGATTCCTGCACCGATACCCCCCACAGCATACGCGACATAGGCATCGATCGGTCGTGTCGCTAGGGCCGCCCCGGCATAGCCGAGTCCGGCCAACGGCGTCGCGACCAGTAACGGGACCTTTGGCCCGTAGCGATCACGCACCCACCCGGCTGGGAACTGCGATGTCGTCTGGAAGATAACAAAGACCGTCAAAACCGTCCCGAGCGCCGCTTCCGGAGCGGCGATCCGAGCACCTAGCGCGACCCGGATCGATGACCAAGCGAACTGGTAGGTCCCAGCGATGCCCATCGCCACCGCGGCGATTCCGACGAATAGCCATCGGTGCCAACTCTCCCGCTCGGCCATATCAGTGGTTCGACCACCGATCAGCGTGAACCCTACGATCCTCTTGCGGATGGTGGTTGACGCGATGGATTGATAGCTCAGTCTCTCCAACCATCGGATAAACCAATGCGGTCACGGACGGCAACGGCTTTAGTCGGGGTCGTAGTGAGTATTGTGCTCAGTGTGGTTGGCTGGTGGTATTTCAACACGCTACTGTTCTTTTTATTCGTTCCGTTCGTTCCAATTCTCTTCCGGCATGATGGTGATACTGACCGACCGCCGGTACGGGAGTGTCCGACCTGTGGCTTCCAAACTCGGAATCCGGAGTTCGACTACTGTCCACGGGATGGTTCGAACCTCAGGACAGATTAAATCGAGTTGACGACAGCCGTCTGCTGGCTTCTGTACTTCGATCTATGCCGTTCCTTTGGAAAGATATGGTCGACTTACGACCATTGCTCTCTGTGCCCTCCTACTGTTGATGGGATGTGAGAGAAGGGTCGGTGATCAACCGGCCGAAACCCCAACCCACACACCGGGATCATTCGTCGTCACACTTGGGAGAAACGTCACCGAGAAAACCGACGCCGAGCGGATCGCGACCGTCCACCAAGATTCGCTGGCACGGGAACTTATACCGTCCACTCAGGGTACCCGATAGATTTGATCAATACCTTGAGGCGACCATATATCGCGCGTGATCGACTACGGATCATGGCCGACGACCGTCGGTTTTCTTACGACAGAACCCGAGCAGTCCGTTACCTCATGAGTTGGAACCCCGCCGTTACCTTGAGACGCAGTCGGATGGTAATGTCACATCCAACCGTTCGTATGAACCAGACAAACCGAATTGTCAGTGGTTTGATCAGGAATCCGCGCCGGTTAGTATCGTTTTGCTCGATGGCCGATCGGTGATCGAGAGTTACCTAGGAGCAATCAATGACACGATCGTCGCTGAGATCAGTCAGAATGGGTGGATTCCCTACGAAACCAGGATCGTCGACAGAACTTGACCTAACAGAGCGGGTTTTGTGGGTTCCGTTCCTTCGGTATCTGGGGATCGACGGATCTAATTGCGTTTTCCAGAATGGTTTTTGCGCTTTCTTCGCGTGATTTCGCTTCTTGCGCTTTTCCCTCCTCCATCAGTCGTGCCGCCTCATTCCACGCAGTACATACATTATCCATCATTCGACAGTATCGCATATACTGCTTGGCGCTATCAGCGATTCGATCGCAACTAGCGTCAGTCGCCACAGCGTGGGCATCCTCGTACTTACCAGCCGCCTGATAGTATTCGTTGTGTGCTTCCCGGAAAGCCACTTTGGCCTCCGCCCATGCGTTCCGTTCAAAGATATCTCGCGCCTCTTGGAACCGCTCACGTCCGTTTCGATGATCAACGATCGCTTGGTTAAACGTGCGTGCGGCGGCAGTCGCACCGGTGTTATCCACCAGCCCTGTCTCGACCCATCGTAACCCAAGCACTACTCCAGCAAACCCGATAATCCCCTCTGCAATCCGTCGAATGAAGAGACGGCGAATCACCCTTCGGATGGTCATTTGGACACTCACGCAAAAATTCTTCTGAACTGTCGTTCGATCGGTGCCCAGAAGCAGTGGAGGCCATGGCTGTCGTCCGTTCGTTTCTGATGTGTTCACGTGATTCGATAAACAGCAACCACCACGACTATATTGGCCGCAAAAGCAGGGGATGTCATGTCATGGCTTCCCAAGGCATATAAGAGTACAGTCGGCTGGACTCATCTCGAACAGTTGGTTGATCTCGGTGGTCGGCTGGGCGGGACTGAAAGCGAACGCCAAGCGGCTGAATTCACCAGAGATGCCCTGGTCGAGGTGGGTGCACGAAACGCACGGATCGATGAATTCGAGATCCAAGGGTGGTTCCGCGAGTCGAGTGC
>JBDGPX010000018.1:0-6266 GCA_042219475.1 Halobacteriales archaeon | reverse complement strand
ACGCCGAAAGCGGTACCGACTACGACTGTTTTGCCTTACCCAGGAGTCCAGCCGAAACCGTCGAGGGGGAACTCATCGATATCGGGCATGGTGCACCAGCGGACTTCGAACAGCGGGACCTCCACGGATCCGTCGTCATGGCAGCGAGTAGTCAGCCACCGGACACGGCACGAAACATCCATCGGCGGGAAAAGTACCGGATGGCTGTCAACAACGGCGCGATCGCGTTCGTGTTTCGAAATCACAGAGCAGGGTGTCTCCCACGGAGTGGGACCATCGGCGGTGGCGATGGCGGGATCGGTGATATCCCCGCAGTGGCAGTATCAAAAGAAACCGGCCTTCGGATGGATCGCCAGGTGGGCGGCGAACGCGTTAGTGTCGGCGTTGAGGCCACTATCGACGACGCCAAAAGTGGCAATGTCCGTGCCGAACTCGGCCCGGACACTGATGAGCGAATCATTGTTTCAAGCCACGTCGATGGCCATGACATCTCCGAGAGTGCCCAAGACGACGGGGTCGGCACAGCGACAGTCGTTGAGATCGCGAATATTTTGGCCGATCGGACGGACGAACTCGACAAGCGTGTCGAATTCGTGACCTTCGGAGCCGAAGAACTAGGCCTCATCGGCTCCGCTCACTATATCGCAAACGAAGATCCCGACAGCATCAGGGCCGTTATACAGAACGACGGAATCTCTCGGGCCCGTAACCTACGGCTCCACACGAACGGATTCGACCGACTGCGACCGCCTGCCGAGACCGTTGCCTCCCGATATGGACAGCCGATCAACATCCATTCGAGCCTCCAGCTCTCGTCGGACCACTGGCGCTTTGTCGACCAGGGCATTCCCGCCTTTTATGCGGGAAGTGACTCGACCGGCACCGAACGGGTGTTCGGATCGAGCAGCGGGATCATCTTGACACCGGCAGATACGATCGATAAACTCGACGTCCGTGATCTCCGCAATCATTCGATCCTCGAATCGGAACTGGTCGTCGAACTTACTGACCCCGAGCTCTCCCTCCCCCATGCTGATCAAAGCGTGATTGCCGATCGACTGGAGGCGGAAAACAAGACGTTCAAAGCGGAGATTTACCGCCGGGAAAGCCCGAGTTAATCGCCCAACTGCCGGAGGTATGGAATTTTCGGACTGACGGACCTGGCCTTCTCGCGAGGCGGACCGTCAAACACTGATTCGAAGCGACGACCCAACCAGGACGGAAGGTATCACCGGGCTTCGAACTCCTCAACGACGGTCGAAACGTCCGCAAACTCTGCGTTTGTCCCATTCACGTATTCGAAAAATTCGTCCATGAAGGAGACGGTGCTGGCCCGTCCAGATATCTGAGGATGGAACAGCATCACGAAGACGCCATCGTCGACGTTGTCGAGCATCCAATCGAACTCCCGGCGCCAGCGGTCAAAAACTGCTTCCTCACGCATCATACTGCCTCGGGTTGCCGACAGCTGTGGGTTCGGGGATGAGAGGATCGGCCCCATCTGGAGCCAATCGTCGCGTTGCCACTGGTGGGGTACGTTCACCAGATCGGTTTGTTCGCCCCGCTCATACGGACCATCGCGCGGCAACGACGGGTTTTTCCGCACGTAGTACGGTTCGAAATCCCGCTCTTTGTCGGTTGCGACCCAGTCGAATCCGTATTCTTCGACGATCTCGATCGTAAATTCCGAAAAGCCGCCCGCCGGGGCTCGGAAACCGGTCGGTCTCTCACCCGTGAAATCCTCGATCGTTTCGATCGCCCTAATAAAATCGGATTCCTCGGCCGCCCGAGTATCGTATGAGGGTCGCGGGGCGTGACTCCAAGTGTGGTGTTGAATTTCGTGCCCACGATCACGGACATCCCCAGCCGCCTCGGGAAAACTTTCGATCGTGTGTCCCGGGATAAACCACGTTGATGGGATATCGTGTTCGTCATGGAGATCCAGTAATCGTGGTGTGCCTACATCCGCCCCAAAGACCCCCTGTTTGTGGCTTCCGGGCAGCTTGTAGTTCCAGATCCAGGGCGCAACGCCGTCGAAATCGTACGTGATACAGACAGTCGCCATGACCGACCAGCAACACGGGCCGGAATAAAGGTTCTCACCAATTGCCGGACATGGTTTGTTCGTCGCTCCGAACTTGTTATAGAAATTCAAGGCGAATTCCCCGCCTTCTCGTGAGAGACGAGTGTTCCGACACCTGTTGTCGGAACCGAGCCATCCAAGCGGGCACGACGCGCTCGCCGGAAACACTCTCGCCGGAAAGATCACTTCTTCCATATCCTCCCGAAACACATCGTTGAGCGATGTGTCGAGGAAGGTGTTGAGACGATAGCCGTGGGCGACCTGAGCGATATTCGAGAGGACGACGACGGCGACTCACGAGATTGGCGTCAGCGCGGAAACAAGAAGTTACACGGGTGGGAGTTCAACCGCTTCACGAACCTACTTGAGTACAAAGCCGAAGCACACGGGATACTGGTTGACCGGGTGGATGAAGAAAACACATCCAAGACCTGTTCGTGTTGTGGACAGATTCGAGACGCCAATCGCGTTGAGCGCGGCCTGTACGTCTGTGACTCGTGTGGGATGACGATGAACGCAGACGTGAACGGAGCGGTGAATATCCGCCGAAAGATAACTCAAACTCCCCCAACCGGGGATATGAGTAACGGCTGCTTGGCACAGCCCGGAGTCTACCTGTTCGATACAACCACGGGTGCGTTCCACCCACAAGAACAGACCAGCTGCAAACCGTAATATCCCAACGCTCGGGACTCACCCCGCCTTCAGGTGGGTGAGGATGTCAACTGTTAGTCGTCGGTTGTGTTTGTGTCGATCCTGACCTCCTCGGACCACGTCTCTCCATCGTAGGCTGGCGTGATGTCGTGTGTCTCGATCCGCTCTTTGAAGTATTCCTCACGTTCTTTGTACGCCTCATCCGTCATCCGGTCTTGGGTCCAGACCTTATCTGCAACTGTCTCGACGGTAACAGAATCGACCGCCTGAATCTCCCCCACCCTCGTTTCGATCTCCTCGGACATGTGGGGGATGTACATACAGAGTTGATTGGTCGGCAATAGATCAACCGTTACATCCCCATCCTCAATAGCAACGCCATCCACTAATCCGAGGTCGACAATACTCTGCGGTTTTTCCGTAAATGTACTACACGGATCGAGAACCTCCTCCAGTCGTGTTTTGATTTGGGTTTTAAGGTCTGATGGATCATTGCTCATCGGTTTCAGTCACCACCGGCGGTTTGTTGACCTGCCCTCGGTTGCTGCATGGGCTCTGACGCACCAGTCGGTTTGATCGATGCCCACGGATCGGGCCGTTCGTCCTGTTCAACACGAAGCCGAGCGACCTTGTCATCGATGTCCATGAGCTTCGACCTGACATCATCGGGATCCTTGTCCATCATGCGGAGCGCGTTCTCCCCAAGGATCATGCGCTTGATTTCGTCGGTGAGCGGCGGGACGCCGTTCTCGAGCAACATATCCGGGAACTGGAACTCCCAAAACGCCTCGATGATCGGCTGGGGATGGATGGCAGTCGGACCTGTTGACCAGACGATCCGCTCAGGGCCACCCCATACGAGGAGTTCAGCCAGTACCTCGGCAAAGTTCATCGGGCTTTCGGCCACGAGAAACGACGTGACTTCGAGGTTTGCCCAAACGTTCGGATATCGCTGCAGGAGAAACTTCGTCTCGTCGAGGAACGAGAGGCCGGCATGGACGACTTCGAACGTCACCTCGGGGAACATCGAGGCTGCGTGCTCCACATCGCCCACGTCGTACTGTTTGAAATTGGTCTGCCCGTAGGGAATCGACTTGTGCACCGCAATATGGGGGACACCGAGATCGACGGCTTTCTCGATAATCGGTACCCCCATGTCGGGATTATCCAATCGGGTATCGAGCGTCTCGCCGTCCTTGAAGAACGCGGGATACAATTTGAAGCCATCGACGTTTTCCTCTTTGACCTGTCGTTCCATCTCTTCGAGGGCGTCATCTGCGAGAGGATTGACGCTTCCCAGTACCGATGGAATCCGGAAATCGCCATACTCCTCGCGCAATTCCAGCCCTGTATCCAGCCTATTCATCCCGTCGGCGAAGTAGTCCGTGAGTTTCGTGGACTGGTATCGGGCGATGTCGATGTCGGTTTCGAGCCACATGAGTTCGGCCAGTTCCTGGGCAGTGTCGTCTTTGAACCACTTCTCCGGTGGCAACTCGTATCCGTCGGGATGTAGATTGTTGATGATCTCGAAGAGTCCGTTCCCAGTTCCAACAGCCTGGGGATTCAGCGCGTTCTCCTCCGAAATATGGTACGTGTGGCATGTTCCCTCGACAACGAGATTACCTTCGTACATGCGTCTCAGTCCAATCGTGCCAGATGATGATGAAAATTCGGAGAAGAGTTCTTCACTAGAAAAAGCGAGACAAACCGGGAATACAGACGGGGGTGTTATATATCGGTAACAGCATCCGGACGCTTTTGTGCAAGTCGAGTGAGCGAGCCGGCCGCGATGCGTCGGACCGCCTGGTCATCGTGGTCGCAGAGCGTGTGGAGGCTTTCGACGGCCGGAATCACAGCATCTGGATGGGTCTCTGCAAGTCGACCTAACACCCCAGCGGCATTGTGCTGGATCGCCACGTCCTCATGATCGAGAAGGGCGCGAAGGGTGTCAGCAGCCGGGGCGACGGCATCCGGATGGGTGCCGACCAAGGCGGCCAATGCCTCGATCACGTTGTGCTGGACTGTCTCGTCGTCCTGACCGAGAAGGGATCGAAGCCCCTCAGCGGTCGTGGCGACTTCGTCGGGATACTCCTCCGCCAGCCGACCGAGCGCTCCGGCACTCCAGGCCTGAACGACGCTATCCGGATACGTGACCAATTCCCCGAGTGTCTCGACAACAGGGGCAGGCCGCCGGAGAACGGATGCGCTCTCAAAGAACGCGTTCGTCGCCGTCCGTAGCGTCTCGGTCTCCAAATCCATAGTGATCACGGCGGCGTAATCGGAAAGGGCGTCGAGTTCCGTGATAGTTTCCGGCTGGTCTGCGATGACCAGTGCGATCGTCTCGACCAGCGTATTACTTATTTCCCGGGAGACAGCCTCCATCTGAGTTGTTTCGGTTGATATTTCGCGGGTGTATTCCCGTTGGAGTTCATCCACGAGGTCCTCGACGTAGCGTGCTATCCTGTTACTGTCGTTGGACGCTATCCGAGTGAGGGCTGTGCTGGCGGCTACTCGTCGCTCCAGTCTGGCTTCTATCCGTTCAGATGGATCTGTCGGGCGAAGCAAATCGATAATTCGATCTTCCTCTCCATGGACGGTGTCCGGTTGTTCAGCGGCCATTCTCGCGTATCGCTCAGCCTCTTCTGTCAGCGATCGTTCTTCCGGGGGACTGACTGGTTGCCGTTCCTGATCACGCGGCGTCGACGCGGTATTGTCCTCTTGATCGTCTTTCTTCATGGTGATCTATCCTCGGTACGCTGACCAAATAATACGTGAATACGGGAGTCAGTGATTGCTCCCTCGGAATACCACGGTAGTCTGATGTGCTGGACGGATGTGTTCACATCGGGGGTCACGTCTTGGCGGATCCCAGTCGAGTCGTCACAGCTCGCTTGGCAAACCGTCCGTTCTCGCGTGGCGTTCTTTGTAGGGGACTTACTCTCGGTATATGCTACGCCTCTTCAGGAAGCGAGAAATCGTCGCGGGCGCCCACCCGCCGAAGCCGTGATACGGTAAAGGTGTCAGTATCGACCTTTTCTCCGGCTCGCTTCGAGTGCTCACGCACCGCCTCCTCGTCCGGCGCCCGGTAATGGCAGTACACGCAGTCGGTGTTTCCGTCATCGTCCTCCAGCACGTCGCTGATCCCATGTTCGATTTCGATTCCCTCTTCACGAAGTTCCTTGACTGCTTCCCTGGCTGCCTCGCCAGCCTCCATGATGTCCTCTCGGTCGAGATCGTCTTCGACATCGCGCCAGATACCGAAGTCGATCAACTCTTGGTCTTGGTCGGACATGACCAAATGGTTGCAGGATTGGCTTGCACTTATTGATTAGGAGAATGAAACTTCTCTTAGGAATGCTAGTGAAGAGAGGTTCACTAATTAGGATGAAATGGATCTCGCTACGTAACCCGAGACACGGTGATTGACTGCTTCATGCCGCCCGTGAGATCGGGAAGGAAGCCGACACTCCACTCACCATCCGTATTCGGTTAAGGGCTGAAATCGAGTGACAGCACTCTGATTATGTTA
>JBDGPX010000010.1:0-29439 GCA_042219475.1 Halobacteriales archaeon | reverse complement strand
GGTCAGACAGGAGTCGCCTTGAGGCTCAACCAACTGTTACTGCACCACCCCCTGCGTTTCACCCAAAGTTCATAGCCGCGGACACGGAGCATCGGGGCATGCCACCGATCACAACCGATAGCCCCGAAGAAGCGATCGTCGAGTGGTTCACGCTGCTTGACGAGTATTGTGAGGCCGAAGACTACGACGCGATGCGCCCACATGTGGCGGATGATGTCGTTTCATTCGGAACGAAAGCCGAGATCGTCACCGGTCGCGACCACCTGATCGAGGAACAGTGGCGGGAGATCTGGGGGAACATCGAGGATTTCTCCATCCACCTCGGTGACCTCCGAGCCTTCGGAGAAGGGACGACGGCGTGGGGCGTCGCGACATGGGATTCAACGGGGTTTGACGAGAACGGTGACCCCTTCTATCGCCCCGGCCGTGCGACGGTCACGCTTGAACGTCGTGATGGCGTCTGGCTCGCTCGTCACACTCACTTTTCGCTCTATCCGGGAACACCACCGTTCACGTACGGGCCTGACGGTGCTGATCCCGAGTCATAATCCCGATAGGAAGGGATCGTTTCCCCAGGAATGCCGAATGCCCGCACCTGTCTTGCGATGGTCGCTCTTCGGTGATCACATACCGTCCACACCATAGAACGCGAGTGGGCCCCTCCATGGTATCGTCCACTACACCTACTTTCGTGTAATTTCCCTGAGATATATTGTACCGACTGGCGTCGTTTCGACTACGATGTTCGCATCACCAACCGTCAGATCGATCGATCGCACGAAACGACAACTGAGCCGCCGATCCATCGGTCGGGGTGATCATCATGGGTAAACTCGTCGACGGTGAGTGGGTCGCCGCGCCCGAGCGTGGCCACGGTGAACAGGGGTTCGATGATCGGATCCAGCGGCCGGGGGCGGACACCGACGTCGCCCATCCGGCGGAATCCGGTCGGTATCACCTCTACATCTCCCGGGCCTGTCCGTGGGCCCACCGCGTGGCGCTCACCCGTCGGCTCAAGGGATTGACCGACGCGATCTCACTCGATATCGTCGACCCGGTCCGCCGGGACGATGGCTGGGAATTTACACCCTCAAAGGCCGGCTGTACGCCGGATTCGGTGCATGGCTTTCCGTATCTACGGGATGTCTTCACCCATGCCGATCCGACCTATACCGGCCGGGTGACCGTCCCGATCCTCTATGACATCGAAACCGAGACGATCGTCAACTCCGAATCGGCCGATATCGCCGTGATGATCGACCGTGCTTTCGATGCGGTTGGCGATCGGGACATCCGTCTCTACCCACCCGAGCAACAGGACGAGATCGATTCCATCATCGATGCCGTCCACCAGGATATCAACCTCGGCGTCTACAAGGCCGGCTTTGCCGACAGCCAAGCCGAGTACGAAACGGCCGTCGAGACCCTCTTCGAGGCCCTCGATCACTGGAACGGAGTCCTCGGGGAACGCCGATTCCTCGCCGGCGACGAACTGACCCTCGCCGATGTCTTCCTGTTTCCGACACTTTATCGATTCGATGCCGTGTATCACACCCATTTCAAGTGCAACGTCAAGCGCCTCGTCGATTTCGATCATCTCTGGGGCTACGCTCGCGAGATCTACCAGCTCGCGGATGTCGCACAGACCTGCAACATGGACCACATCAAGGCTCACTATTACCGCAGTCACGAGGACATCAACCCGACCGAGTTCGTCCCGGTCGGGCCCGCGACCGACTGGTCGGCACCCCATAGCCGTGACCGTCTCGGTGGGACGCCTCCGATGGCTGCCACGGCTGATGACTAAGCCACACTGATCGTGGATCGACGGTCAGACCGTGACCGTCACCGATTCGATCTCCACGTCACGATTGAGAGCGACGTCGATCGGTCCGCCGGCGTCCGGGGCTTCGACATGAACAGTCCAGGGATCAGCACTCTCGACGGTGAGACAATCGGCCTCGGTGATGAACGGCAGGCTCCAGAGAGGTCGGTCCCGAATATCGATGTCCGTCCCGCCGAGCTGGCTGAT
The DNA here is from genome assembly GCA_042219475.1 of Halobacteriales archaeon. GTDB lineage: Archaea > Halobacteriota > Halobacteria > Halobacteriales > Hikarchaeaceae > Chewarchaeum. Next base: position 27,407 of record JBDGPX010000010.1, on the reverse strand, counting down.
GACCGTCGGGTGGTTGAGTAACCGCACACCGACCGGGAGATAGCTGTAGAAACTGCAATTCCGACAGCTGAGTTCGATGATCGCGGGATGGTCGTCGGCGAAGTAGTTGTCGTACCGGTCCATGTGATCGAACGCTGGCGGCGTCTCGGTAAACGCCGTCTCGACGCTGCCGGCACAGACGAAACACACGCCGTCCGACGCGAGCCGCCACTTGTACTTCGTCCGGCGGTCGAACGCTTGAGTTGCTTCCCGAATCGTTCGATCCCGGAACCCACCGGGGTCGAACGGATATTCGATCAGTTTCGAGGTACACGCCTCACAGGTCACCGTCGCGAGATGGTTCTCGTAGCTGAACTGCGGTTGCCCACCACAGGCGGTACAGTGTCCTTCGATTTCGGTTGGCTCGACGATCGGCGATTCGTGAAACACGCCACTTTGAACCGCATCGATGACTCGATGGCCCGCATACTGGAGGGTATACCGCCCGTCGACCTGTTTGACGAACTGATCCTCCAGCTTCGAGAGGTGATAGGTAAACTTCCCGGAGTCGCGTTCCCCGACCTCCTCCCTGAGGTCCGAGAACGGAAGCGAGAAGTCGGCTGCCTCCCACAGCGCCTGGAGGATCTCGAGCCGGAGCTCGTGACTGAAGAGTCCAAAGGCCGCCTGTGGATCAAGCTCGGCCGACGTTTGTTCGTCACTGTGTGCCATGACGGGCCGTTCGACCCGATGGCTACTAATACCCTCCCGACCGGTCGCGTCGATCACCGGGCTACTGCTCCCGGATCGATCCGATCGCCCTCACTTAGACGCGTGGCCGCAGCTGTGCTGGATCTTCGACATCGTCGAACCACTCGATCGCCCAGTCTTCGATCCCACCGAGGCTGTCGAGGAACGCTTCGCCTTTCTCGGTCAGGGTGTAATAGACGGCGATCGGGGCCTCCAGTTCTGTTCGTCGAGTCACCAACCCATACTCTTCGAGGACATCAAGTGCATCCGAAAGCGTCTTCGATCGTCCCTCGGTCGCCCGTTTCAGCTCGTTGAACCGCAGTTCCTCCCCGTCGAGTGCATAGAGGATCTGGAGTCGCCAGGTCGTGCCAACTCGATCGAGTGTTTTCACCACCGGGCACGCCTCGGCGTTTTTGACCGCGATCGCCTCGTCCCGATCGGTACCCGTGACCATGCTGTCTGTCTGCACGTTCGAGGCCATTTTGGATCAATAACAAACAGGCCGTTCAGGCCCTTAACGGCTCGGTGAAACGGATTTAAGCAATTCGATCGTTCGATCCCCAGCTGGGCCTGTATCATTCGGCATGTACCTTCGATACACGGGTGATAGGACAGCTGAACCGGCGATGGTTTCGAACGCTGAGTGAAACTCAGTTCACCACCGTCGCTGAATCCGGGGATTCGGTGGTCCGGTCGTGTCGTACGAGCCGCGGACCAGCTTAGTTCTGATTCGACGGCGGCCACAATCGGAGTGTGTCGTCGTCTCGTCCCACTGCGATGGTAATATGGCCGTCGGTATCGGTCACCGCTGCGAGGTTCGACTGCATGCCGGCACCGATGGGTCGCTGCCAGGCTTTCGCGACACCGTCGGTCGTCCGACGGAGCCCGGCGAGCGTGTTCCGCTGCTGGTTCGGCAAGAGTAGTTCAACTCGCCCATCGTCGTCGAAGTCACCCGCCAACGCGCCGTCTACATTCCGCGACCCGAGCGTATGTGTCGAGTACTCTGCCCGTGTCGCAACGACCGAAAGACCGTCCCCGTCGGGACGATAGAACTCCGCGACGCCACCGATGTGTGGGGTCTTGACGACGGCCAGTTCGCGCTGGCCCGACGGGCCGAATGGCGCGACCGCGAGTTGATGGCGCCAGCGAAACCCCCTGCCGATTCCCCGACCGACAGCCATCCTCGTGCCGTCCATGCCATAGACGACCTGCCGGGCACCGCTACGCTCGTCACTGACGGTGACGTGGATCTCCTGTTGGTCCTCGCCGATAAGATCAGCCATGATCGGGGCGATCCCTTCGACGACCGCATTGTCCTCGATCGTGATCTCCTCGCTGACGGTCAGTCCACCATCGATGTCGAGTACGGTGATCCGGGCCGCCTCCAACGGATCGCCAAGCGCCCCATGGCTATAGCGGGTCGTCGCTCCGGTCAGGATCGCGACACGATCATCGCCGATAACAGGTCGAGCATCGCCCAGTGCGTCGATCTCAAGGCGATCCCGGATGGTGCCATCCTGCAGTAGCACGATGCTCCCATCCGCTTCGACGACGAGCAAGCGGCCGTCATCGAGGACGAGCGGGTGAGTCAATTCCGAGGCGTTCGCGGTCGGTGGTCCGAGCAGTCGCGGCTGCCCATCGTCGATGACTAACACCGGCGGTGTTCCGGCTGGCAACCGATCCGGAGTGATTTCTATCGATTCGATTTCCGATCCTGCTTGTCGGTAGGCGGCCGTCCGTCCCTCCGCTCCGACGACCGCCCAGAGCGGACCACGATCCGTCGATAATCCAACGATCCAGACGGGGGTCATGTCGGGCGCGATATCGATCGGCTCGCTATCAGGCATACTCCCGGTGCCATCGACAACTCGATTCCCGCTCGGTCGATGGGCTGGATAGGCCACCTCGGTGGTGTCCCTCGGCACGATCGTGGTATCAGCGGTGGCCGATGTCGTGGTTGTGGTTCCCGATCGATTGGACAGCCGATCGGTACAGGCGGCGATCGTGGCGACCCCGAGAGCCGCGAGGAACTGACGACGGCGTGGCGGCATCAGTACTGCCGTACCATTTCATCTAATAGTGTTTGAAGGTACGCCTCTGCAACTCGCCATTGCATTCAAGCCGTAACCCGGGATGAAGGATTTTCACTTTACCCGTACCACAGCTAACCGGATTGGTATCCTGTCGATTCCTACCAAGGTTGAAGAGTACGCCGGAGTGATGAACGGACATGGCCGAACGCGGCACCGTCATGTATCTGGCTGCACCGAAGGAGATCGAGGCCCGGGAGTATGATGTCCCTGAGGCCGGTCCCGGTGGGGTCCTCACTGAGATCGAGCGTGCGAACGTCTGTGGCTCTGAACTCCACATGTGGCGCGGAGACCATCCGGAGGTCAACGAGGGGGTCCTCGGCCATGAGGCGGTTGCACGCGTCCGTGACCTCGGCGAGGGTGTCGAGACCGACTTCGCCGGCGAACCGATCGAGCCGGGTGATCTCATCGCCCCGGCGTACTTCATCACGTGTCGTCGATGTGATTCCTGTCAGGCGGGCGAGTTCAACCTCTGTGAGAACGCCTATGTCCATTGGACACAATCGCCCGATGATCACCCCCATTTTCGGGGAACGTGGGCGACTCACTACTACATCCATCCGGATCAGTACTTCTATAAGATCCCCGATGGTGTCGATGCCACCGTCGCTGCCGCGGCCAACTGCGCCCTCTCGCAGGTCCTGTACGGCATCGACGAAGTCGGCATCGGCTACGGCGATTCCGTCGTGATCCAGGGGGCCGGCGGTCTCGGACTGAACGCCATCGCCGTCGCGAACGAACGTGGCGCCGAGACCATCGTCGTCGAGGGGACCGATCACCGGATCGAGAGCGCTCGTTCCTTTGACGCCGACCATGTGATCGACTTCCGTGAGTACGACACCGTCGAGGACCGGGCCGATCGGATCGCTGAACTGACCGACGGGACCGGCGCCGATGCCGCCATTGAGGTCGCGGGTGTCCCCGAGGCCTTCGCCGAAGGCATCCATCACGTCCGGAAAGGCGGCGTGTATCTCGAGATGGGTAATGTCACCCCCGGCCACACTGCCCCGTTCGATCCGGGGTTGCTCACCCGGAAGGCGATCGACATCACGGCGGCCATCCGCTACGATCCCTGGTATCTCCGCAAGGCGCTGACCTTCCTCGATACCCATCAGGACAGCTACCCCTATGATCAACTCGTCGATGCCGAGTATCCGCTTTCGGACGCCAATGCGGCCCTCGAAGCGTCGGATGCCCGGGAGATCAATCGGGCGACGCTGATCCCCGAGCGGTAACGTTCACTCCCCGTTTCGGTCGAGCGCCCGCCGGGTCAACGTCGCCGAGACGCCGGTGTAGGCCATTGGATCGGTGAGTTCCTCGAGTTCGTCCTCCGAGAGCGCGTCCATCACGCGGTCGTCGTCGCGAAGTGCGGCGGCGAAGTCCTCGCCCTCATCGATGGCCGCCATCGCGGCTTCGTGGAGAATGTCGTGGGCGGTCTGGCGGCCGACTCGCTCGGCCAACGCCATCATGACTGCCTCGGAGGTAACCAGGCTGCCGTAGATCTCGAGGTTCTCAGCCATTTGATCGGGATTGACAATCAGGTCTTCGAGGATTGTCTTCATATGGGCACACATCCGCGACGTATAGAGGAACGTCTCGGGGAGTACCGCGAATTCGGCGACCCACGTCGAGTAGTCCCGTTCGTCGTGGGGTTCCATCAGCTCCTGCATCACGTCGGCATGACCGCGGATGAGCCGGGCCAGGGCGACGGTTTCTTCGCTTTTGACCGGATTGCGTTTATGCGGCATCGTGCTCGAGCCGACTTTCCCTTCGGCGATCGGCTCTTTGACCTCCTCGAACTCCGGGCGGTTCAACATCAGGATGTTGCGGGCGATCCGACTGAGCGTGCCCGCGATGGTCGCCAGCACCGACACCAGCTCGGCGAACCGATCCCGGGCGGCATACCACGCGACGTCGGGGACGGCGAGATCGAGGTCCTCGGCCATCCGCTCTTGGACCTCCAGGCCGGGCTCGCCGATCGAGGCGAGCGTTCCGGTCGCCCCGAAGAACTCGAGGGCGAACAGGCGATCCTCGACGGCCTCTAGGCGATCGATCCCGCGATCGAGTTCGTCGAGCCACGTTGCCGCCTTCAGCCCGAAGGTGATCGGGATCGCATGCATGTGGTGGGTCCGGCCGATCATCGGCGTGTCGGCGTGCTCTTCGGCCAGGGTCGCAAGCGCCGCCCGGATGTCGGTGAGATCGGCCATGAGCTCCTCGTAACCGTCCCGCAGCTGAAGCAGGATCGCCGTATCGGAGATGTCCTGGCTGGTCGCGCCCCAGTGGATGTACTCGCCGGCCTCGCCGACCTGCTCCTTCCAGGCGCCGATGATCGCCATCGTGAACAGATGAATGTCGGCGACGTTCTGCTCGATGTCGTCGAAATCGATGTATTCGAGGCTCGCCGTCTCGGTGATTTCGGCGGCGGCGTCCTCGGGGATCAGCCCGACGTCCGCTTCCGCCCGGGCGAGGGCCGCCTCGACTTCGAGGAACCGTTCGACGAACCGCTCCTCGGACATGATCTCCCGCATCGCAGGTGTCCCAAACGCGTTCTTGAACAACACGCCATCAGTGTGGTACATGTCTCTCCCGTGGCCCTACATCTGAGCCGACGGTAAAACCTTCCCACTGGCGCGATCCTACGCCGATCGGCTCGCGCTATCTTGACTCAGCGAGAGAATCCCATCCTTCCGTAAGTGACGATATCACTTGACGAGATAACCGCCGTCGACGACGAGGTTGTGGCCGTGGATGAAGCGGGCCCCGTCGCCCGCGAGGAACACCGCAGCCGCGGCGATGTCCTCGGGTTGACCGATGAACGGCGTGAGCACACCGTCCAGTAACCGCTCGCGATCCGCCTCGCTCTCGATACGGGTCATGTTCGATTCGACCGGTCCCGGACAGATCGCATTGACCGCGATACTTTTCGGCGCGTAATCGATCGCCATCTGGCGAGTTAAGTTCGTCACTGCTCCCTTCGAGGAGACATACGCCGCCTTCTCGCTGGTCGCACCACCTCGGAGTCCACGCTGGGAGGAGATATTGATGAGCCGGGCATGCTCGCTCTCAAGGAGTTCGGGAATGGCGTGTTTCGAACAGTGAAAGACGCCATCGAGGTTGACGTCGTGGATCCGGCGCCACTCGGTCGTTGATTCGGCGTCGACGGCGCCGTCCCCGGTGACGCCGGCGTTGTTCACGAGGATGTCCAATCCACCGAAGGCCTCGGTCGTTGCATCGATGAGTGACTCGACAGCTGTCTCATCGGTCACATCGGTTCGCTGGAACATGGCCGTGCCGCCGTTCGCCTTGATGACATCGACGGTCGGTCGTTCCTCCTCGAACTTCGATTCGCGCTGTCGGTCGGCAACCACGACGTTCGCTCCCTCGTCGGCGAACGCGATCGCGATCCCGCGTCCGATACCGGTGCTTGCGCCGGTCACGATAGCCGTACGGTCTTCGAGTTTCATTGGTCCGGTTGTCGAACGGCGAGGGGAAAGTTAGTGTTTCGCCGTTCTCACGTCCCATCCTGTTGTCGTGACCGTAGCTATCGGACCACTCGGGGAATCAATCCGATTCATCCCGAGAAGAATTTCTTGTTGATATACTGCTTCCACCAGAGCACCGCGAAGATGACGCCGCTTGCGAGCAATGTGCCGAGCCCTAAGAAATGAAGGAAGATTCCGAGGTAGTTCAACAGGGGATGAAACGAGCCGAGAAACCCGATCGGGAAGCTGAGTACCAGCCAGACCCCACCGGCCGCGGCGACAGCAGCGAGCCACGGCCGGGTGAATCTGGTAAAGAACGCATCAAGCCGTGTGAGAAGGTCAAACGCCATCGACGTGGTGGGGCGTGATGCGGTTCGTGATTATCGTTCGATACGCTCGTTGCGTGAGTGTTCTGCGTGGGTGTCAGGACTGCTGGAAGACGACCGGTGAGGAGTTATCGAACGTCATTCGGACTTCATCCCCTTCGTCGAACTGCGCTTCTTGGCCCGCCTCGGTGACTTCGATCGCCGGGAGATCGCCGTCGATCGGCTCGACGACGTAGTCCGTCCGGTCCCCCTGGAAATATTTCTCGACGATATGGGCACGGACCCCGTCGCCATCGGTTTCGAGATAGAACTCCTCGGGTCGGATCGAGACGGTGACTTCACTGCCGTTGATGGCCGTTTGAGTGCTAAAGGAGAACCCATCCGGCCCGCCGATCTGGATGGTCGTCGTCCCGTTTTGCTTGGCGGTTGTGCCCTCGAAGAGGTTCGTATCGCCGATGAAGTCGGCGACGAACTCCGTGGCGGGTTCGCGGTAGATCTCCTCGGGCGTCCCGACCTGTTCGATCTTGCCGTCACGCATGACCGCCAGCCGATCCGAGAGGGTCATCGCGACTTCCTGGTTGTGGGTCACATAGAAGAACGACCCCTGAACCTGTTCGTGGATCTTCCGGAGTTCGACCATCATGTGCTGGCGGAGTTTTCGGTCGAGGCTTCCCAGCGGTTCGTCGAGCAGGAGGACGCTCGGTTCGTTCACCAGTGCCCGTGCGAGCGCGACCCGCTGTTGTTGTCCGCCCGACAGAGCCGTCGGGTCACGGTCCTCGAAGCCCTCGAGGTCGACCAGTTCCAGATACTGCGAGACCAGTTCGTTTCGCTCCTGTTCGTCCACCCCTGCCTTCTTCAGGCCGTACCCGATGTTTTCACCGACGGTCATGTGCGGGAACAACGAGAGGTGCTGGAAGACGAGGTTCGTATCCCGCTGGTTCGGGGGGATCTCGTTGGCCAATCGGCCGTTGAGAATGACTTCTCCGGCGGTCGGCCGTTCAAATCCGCTGATCATCCGGAGGGTCGTCGTTTTGCCACATCCTGATGGACCGAGCAGGGAGAAGAACTCGCCGCGCTTGATGGTCAGATCGATACCATCAACGGCGATGATATCCCCGAATTCCTTTCGAATATCCCGCAGCTCGACCATCGCCTCGGTATCGCTTGACATGATCGAATAACAGCGGTCTACCGATATTAATCTTGATGGATTTCCCGGCGTGAACGGGATCCGGTCTTCGTCGGTCAGTTCCCCCCTTCACGACACCGCTGCTATCGGCGAAGTGAGCGATCGAAACGTGCCTCAAACAGTAGAATAAAGACCGACGGGAGTGATCGGCGGGTATGTCTTGGGAACGTGCTGTTGTCGATGCGTTCGACCGAACCGGCGTCGATACCGTGGCGTATCTGCCGGATTCAATTCTTGATGATCTCGTTGGCATGCTCGAAGCCGATGAGTCGATCGAGGCGATCCGGGTCTCCCGTGAAGAGGAGGCGGTCGGTGTCCTCGCCGGTGCCTGGCTCGGCGGGCGCCGCGGGGCGCTGGTCTGCCAGTCGAGTGGCCTTGCGAACTGTTTTAACGCGATCGGGTCACACGTCAAGCCCGCCGGCATTCCGTTCCTCGGACTCGTTACCCGCCGTGGCGGGCTGGGAGATCACAACTTCGCTCAGATCCCGGCCGGCTACAACATGCCCCGTCTGCTCGACGACATGGGTGTCCGTAACACTAGCCTCGACGGATCGACCGATGTCGGATCGTCGGTCGAGTTGGCTATCGAGACCACCTTCTCGACGGCCGATCCATACATCATGCTGCTTGAGCGGGAACTCACGGGGGGGAAATGATGAGCGACGACCGCCAAGCGATCGACCAGTACGCCATGACCGCCGCCGTGCTCGAGGCGGCACCGGATGCAGCCATCATCGCCAACCTGGGTGTGGCGTCGTGGGTTCTCGCCGATGTCGAGGACCGCGAGCGGAACTTCTACATGCGCGGGGGGATGGGTTCGACGACGCCGACGGGCTTTGGCCTCGCGCTGGCGATCGACGATGACGTGATCGTCCTTGACGGGGATGGATCGTTGCTCATGGGCCTGGGTGCGCTGGCGACGGTCGGTGAGTACGACCCATCGAATCTAACAGTCGTCGTCTGTAACAACGCCACGTTTGGGACGACCGGTGGCCAGCCGAGCCTCGCGGCCGGTGTCGACTTCGCGGGCATCGCCGAGGACTGTGGAATCGCTGGATTCTCGGCAGACACCGAAGCGGCATTCGAATCGACGCTGGACAATGCTCTCGCAATCGATGGCGCGGCTCTCATCGACTGTGCGGTCGAATCGACCGATATCGGGGCGCCGCCGGAATACGACTACGCCCACTCGTACTTGACCGACCGGTTCCGACGGTCGGTGCTTGAGTAGCGCTCGGCAGTATTTTCCTCATTCTGCGGATATAAGAGAAAGTTTAATACTCACGATTAGTAACCCTATACCTATGCCACGTGATGGCACGGGACAGGAAGAGGGCGTATCGAATCTAAGCAACACGCGTCGTCGGTTCCTGAAGTCCGCAGGTGCCGCCGGGGCGATCGGGCTGTCGGCGACCGCCGGGTGTGCGGGCGGTATCGGGGGATCAAGCCCGACCACCATCAACATCTTCGCGTGGGACGATTTCAAGAAACAACAGGGCCTCATCGAGGACAAGCTCGACGTTGAGATCGAAGCGACGGTGACCAGTAGCTCGGCGAAGATGTTCTCGGCGTTCAAGGCCGGACAGAGCGAGCAGTACGACATCACCGTTCCGAACAACAACTACGTCATCAAGTTCGCCCAGGCGGATACTGTCGCGCCGGTGAACAAGGACGTCGTCACGAACTACAAGGACATCTTCGACAAGTTCAAACAATTCGCCGACCGGCAATTCACACACGAAGGAACGCTGTACGGCGTCCCGATTCGGTTCGGGTGGTATGGCTACTCCTATGATGAACGGGAAATTCCCCAGAGCCACGAGGAGAGCTATGAGGCCCTGTTCTCGGAGACGTACTCGGGCGCCGACTTGAAGGGCGAGATCGTCATGTACGACAACCACTTCAAGGCGATGGCGGCGACGGCGTTGTTGCTCGGCTACCGGGACGCCTTCAATGGTCAGCGCGTGACACTCTCGGAGAAACAGATCGAGAAGGTCAAACAGAAACTCCTCGATCAGAAACCGTTGCTGCAGGGATACATCGCACCGGACTCGACGTACATCAAATCGTTCCGACAGGGCAACCACGTCGTCGGCCAGTCGGGCCGCAACGAGATCATGGACATGCGACGGGACGGCGACGATTGGGCCCGCATGGCCAAGCCCAAGGAGGGTGAACTCGCATGGTTCGAGGGTGCTGTCGTCTCGAAGGACTCCGATGTCAAGGAGACGGCGTGGAAGGTCGTCAACGAGTACATCAGCCCGGAGGTCGGTGCCGAATTCGCCAAGGCGGCCTCGACGCCGAGCTGTAACCCCAAATCCAACGAGAACCTTTCATCGAAACTGCAGAACCTCTTTGGCTTTGGTCCCGAACGACTCAACGGTATGATCCCGTTCAAGGCCGTCGAGAACGAGGACGCCTGGATCAGCGCCTGGGAGGAAGTCAAGAGCGCCTAATCGGAACGGACTCAACCCGTTCGAACCGTCTTCAAAGCATCCAGTCCAACCATTCCATATGAGTTCTGAGCCAATCGACGCGACAGAATCCGGTGATACCGCGCGCGAGCGGTTCCTCCGGCTGTTCTCCTCGCAAAAGGCACGTACTGCGATCACGATCGGTCCCGGTCTGGTCTGGCTCACGCTGTTGATGCTCGCGCCGCTGATCTTCCTGATCGCGGTGAGCTTTACGATTACGAGCCAGGAGACCTATCAAATCATCTGGAAGCCCACCATCGAGAATTACGTCAACCTACTCTCGACCGGTGGGGATGTATTCTATGAGTCGTCGTTCTTCCAGTCGGTCATGATCTCGTATTTCATTGCCGCTATGACGACGATTACGACCTTTGCCGTGACCTTCCCGGTGGCGTACCTCTTGGCCCGTCGATCCGGGCAATTCTTCAAGATCGTATTATACTTCGTCCTGCTCCCGTTCTTTACGGTGTATATCGTCCGGGCGTACTCGTGGTTCCTGATGTTCGGTTCCAGCGGGAACATCAACAAGTTCCTCCTCTGGACCGGGATCATCAACGAGCCGTCGTCGATGTTCTTCTATGGCGTCTTCCCGATCATTGTCGGCCTCACGCATGCGTATTTCCCCTACATGCTGTTGACGCTGTATGCTAGCCTCGATGGCGTCGATTTCTCGCTGATCGAGGCTTCGCGTGATTTGGGTGCCGGCCGCATCGAATCGTTCCGTGACGTGTTGATCCCGATCATCATGCCCGGGATCATCAGCGGAACTGTCTTCGTATTCGTCCCGGCACTCGGGGCGTTCCTCACGCCGGAATTCCTCGCTCAGGGCAAAGTCCTGATGATCGGTCAGTTGATCGCGGCGCGGGTGAACACGATGTATGCCATTGGCTACGGCAGTGCTGGATCGATGTTCATTATCGTCTCGGTCGTGATCGCGTTCGCACTCGCGTTCCGGTATGTGGGGATCAAGGAGCTCGGAGGTGCCTAACATGAGCCAGCAACGACCAGATGGCGGGTTCGAAACGACAGCAGAACCGGCGCGGCCAGATGTCACTCGGTCGCGATTGCTTCCACACCATCGACAGGAGGAACTGATCAAATACGGGCTCTACGGGTTCACCATCTTGATGTTGCTGTTCCTGTGGGTGCCATTGTTTACGATGACGTTCCTGTCCTTTGCGGCGAACCCGGCGACGATCGTTCCCTTTGAGGGCTTTACGCTGGCCCACTATGCCGAGACGTTCGCCGATGGGGACCTGATGTCGTCGCTGTTCAACAGTCTGCAGGTCGCGACCATCGCGGCGTCGATCGCGACGGTCCTCGGGGTGCTTGCGAGCTTCGGGCTGGTTCGCTATGAGTTCCCGTTCAAGGAGACATTCCGGACGTTCGGCATCCTGCCGTTGATTATTCCGGGCGTGATCCTCGGGCTCAGCATGCTGATTTTCTTCCGATCGGTCGTGGGCATCACGACTGGCTTCCTGACCGTTGTCCTGACCCACAGCGTCTATGGATTCCCGTTCGTGATGTTGCCGGTCACCTCGCGGTTGTATTCGTTCGACGAATCCCTCGAGGAGAGCGCCCGGGATCTCGGCGCTGACACCTTCGAGACGTTCCGGGACATTACCCTCCCGATCATCGCGCCGGCGATCGGTGCCGGCTTCCTCTTTGCATGGATCCGCTCCTTCGAGGACTTCATTCGGGCGTTCTTCGTCCGCGGCACCACCAAGATCGTCACGACCCAGATGTACGGCATGATCAAATACGGCCTGGGCAACCGGATGAACGCCATCTCGACGCTCATCATCTTCCTGATCGCGATCGCCCTGGCCATCGCGATGAACTACGGCAACGTCAGCGACTACGTCGCCGACTCCGACGACGAGGAGTAACACGCCGTCGATCAGTTTCGAACTGAACTTTCCCCGGTTTCATGTCGTAATGCGATAGGCCTTTAGGATCACTCGAAGGGAGCCACCATCCGGATTCGTCGGTGCCACTGTCGCTTTGTGGATCGTCATTCTCGGCGGTGGCCAGAACTATACCGGTCGCCGATGAGGCTGGGTATATGACCGTTACCGCAGATTCGTTTACCCTCAACGCCGTTGGGACGTTCGTCGCACTCGGCGGGACGTTCTCGGCGCACAAACGGTTCGACACCGAACAGCGATGGCCGTTCCTCTGGACCGTCCCCGACCCGTCGATCATTCCCGACGGCGATCCGATCCGGATCCCCGCCGATGTCGAGCAGGCCGCCCCCGGACCGGAACTCTGTGCCGTCATCTCCGACCCACTCTGGCAAGCTGATCCGGCGGAGGTCGCGGATGCTCTCGCCGGGTTTACGATCTCAAACGACGTCAAATCCTACGGTGAATTTCCGGCCTACCCGTACGAGGGTGTCGATGAACGCGTCGGCCGGGGATATCACATCTTGCCGACCTTTACGCCGACTCTTGGGTCGGTCACGCCGCTGTCGCTGGAGGAAGCCATGGATCTCCGGATGGAGACGTTCATCGACGGCGAGCGGATTGTCGACGCCTCGACGGCGGAGATGCAGTGGTCCGTCGCGGAGATGGTCGCCCACGTCAGCCGGATCGTCCCGCTGGATCCAAACGATGTCGTCTCGCTCGGGGATCCGATCCACCCGGATACGTTCCTCGACGACGCCGAGTCGGTCACCTGCCGGATCGAGAAGATCGGCGAATTGACCAACCCGATCATCGCCGAATAGGCGACGATTCGTGTGCCGGTCCGCGATCACCTGGCGTGGTCGATCCCGTCGAACCGATCAAGGCTGAAGAGATCGATATCGTGAGCAGTCTGTCCCGTTTCGCTGAGATCGGCCAGCACCTCTCCGATCGCGCTCGCGAACTTGAAGCCGTGTCCGGAGAATCCCGCGCCGACCGTCACCTGTGGATACTGTGGATGCCGATCGAGAATGAAATGATCGTCCGGCGTGTTTGTAAACAGACATGGGGCGAGCTGCATCGTCGGGCCCGCGCCAGTGGGGAAGTACGTCTCGGCGAATTCGCGCAGTAACTCCTCGTCTTGGCCGGTCGGCGTCCGATTCATCGTGTCCGGATCGACCGATTCTTCGAGATGGTTGAACCGACCGAACTTGAACCCGGGAACATCGAAGACGGGAAAGCCATAATAGTGGCCCTCTGCCGTTTCGAGGACGAAGACTGGAAACCGATCAGGATCGAATGCCGTCGGCTCGGTCGGTTGTAACCACGCGAGGACCTGTCGTTCGGGATCCAGCAGTTCCTCGACGGCCGGGAGGAGCTTGCCGGTCCAGGCGCCTGCGGTCACCACTAACTTCTCGGCCGTGTAGCTCCCTGCATCCGTGGCGACGTGAACACCGCCATCGTGTGGCTCCCAGTCTGTCACGGCCTCCCGGGCGTGGATCTCTGCCCCGGCGGCGTGGGCGGCGTTGACGTGGGCGACGATACACTGCTCGGGGACGAGAAACCCGCCGTCGGGCTGATAGACCGCCTCGTATTCCTCGGGCAACCGATAGCCGGGGAACCGTTCGTTGACGGTCGCTCCCGTGAGTCGCTCGTGTTCGAGACCGTGTTCCCGACACGACCGGATGGAACCGGTGACGATGTCGCTATCGGGTGGTCCGGCGTCGATTCCGCCGGTGGTGTAGAGCAATCGACGGTGGTGGTCGGCTTCGCGCTCGCGCCAAAGCTCGTAGGCTCGCTTGACCAACGGGACATAGCTGGGATCTTCATACTGGGCCAGCCGAATGATTCGGGTCTTGCCGTGGGAGGAGCCCATCGCATGGGGGATATCGTACCGTTCGAGCCCGAGAACATCGACGCCTCGTTCTGCGAGATGTGCCGTGACGGCGCTGCCCATGCCACCGATGCCGACGACGATCGTCTCGTAGTGGGCGGACGAACCCATGCCGTATCGGAAGGGCAGTGATCGACATAACGGTGGGGAATCCGGTTCTCGCGGTCGTGTGCAGTCCCATCGACTACGGGGTACTTTCTTTTCCATCCCCACCCAAGGAATGGTGAATGGCCGACGAACCCGAGCCCGATGGATCGGACTTCGACTCCGACATTCAGACGGCCTCGACCGCGACGGACACCCAACAACAACGGTGTGATTTCTGTCGGTTACGGGTCCCTGACGACCCCGTCACGGCGACGCGTGACGGGTCGAGCTATACCTTCTGTTGTGAGCACTGCCGATCGGCGATGGAATCGAACGATCGGGTCTTCACCGAGTATCGTGGCTATCGTCACTTTCGTTCCGATGTCTCCGTGCTCGACGCCCAGCTCCCACAGGGGTTGCTCAGAAATTCCTTTGTGCTGTTCTCGGGCCAAGCCGGTACTCGCGAGGATGCACTCTATGCCGAACTCCTCTGGCGGACACTCCGGCGTGGAGAACCGGCCATCTACGTCACGTTCCAGGAACCTCCGACGTCGGTCGTTGAACGTTTTCTGACGCTCGATTGGAACGTCTTCCCCGATCTCGAAGCCGGCGATCTCCACATCGTCGACTGCTTCACATACCGCGTCGACGACCGCGACCGGATGTACGAGAACATGAACAACTGGAACCAGCATATCTATGACGTCGCCAAGGATTCGACGACGGCGGTCCGGGATCCGAGCGATGTCAGCTCCGTCCAGAGTCGGTTGAACAACTGTCTCGACGCCATGGGAATGGTCGATACCGGCGTGATGTTGATCGATTCCCTGACTGAATTCGGCTCACTCGTTCAGCCGGTTCAGGCGTACGATTTCGTCCGAGACATCCGTGCGGATATCTGTAAGGGTCGATTCGTTCCGATCTTCGCGGGTGCATCGGTCGTCTCGGAGAGCGATGAGTTCCCACACGATCTGGGATATATCGTCGATGGTGTCGTCGATCTCCGGCTCAATCCCGAGCTCATCGAGGATACGCTGATCAAGCAGATACGGATCCGGAAGATGAACGGTGTCCTCTCGATTCCGGAGTGGACTGCCTACGAATTCACCGGTGGACAGGGACTTGTCATGTTCGATCCACATGCAGAGATCGAAAAGAAAGGCGAGGAACGAGTCGACGACGGCTCCGGTGATGCTGACGTCACCGAGGATACCGAATCAGCGGATGAGGATACTGGTGACGATACTGATTCGGCCGAAGACGCCTAACCGATTCGCTGTCGTCCCGAGAGCGATCACGCGACGTTCTGCTCGTGTATGAGTCGCCCCGTCTCGAACCGGTCGCTTTGTAGCTGTGCGATGTCGACGAGGCTGGCTTCCCCGTCGAAGGCGAGTTCGGTGACGACTTCGGCGGTCGCCGGGGAATGTTGGAAACCATGCCCCGAAAAGCCGATGGCCTGGATGAATCCCGGAATCGTCTCCTCGATGATCGGGTGGTGGTCGGGGGTGACCGCATAGAGGCCAGCCCAGCCCCGCTTGATCGCCGACTCGGGGCCGAAATACGTCGTGTAATCGGCCGCCCGTTCGAGCGCCGTTGTCGCCCACTTGAGATCGAACGATTCCCGGTAGGCATCGGGATCCTGATCGGGATCGGGTTCGTCGAAGTGTCCGCCACAGAGGGCGGCACCCTCTCGTTCGGGACGGAAATACGAGCCGGTATCGAGATCGATCGTCAGTGGGACGTCCTCCGGGACGGCGACGTCGGGATCGACGACTAAGACCTGTCGGCGTTTCGGTGCGACCGGGACTTCGATCCCTGCCATCGCCGCGATCTGGCGGGCCCAGGGACCGCCGGCATTGACCACGACGTCGGCATCGAGCCGGCCGTCATCAGTCTCGACACCCACCACGGTCCCGTCCCGTGTCCGGATATCCGTAACCGGTGTCTTCGTCCGGATATCGACGCCGACTGTCTGGGCCGCATCAGCATAGCCCTGGAGGGCGAGATGGGGATCGGCGAACCCGTCTTGCCCACAGTACGTCGCCGCCTGGAAGGCGTCTGGTTCAAGCCGCGGACAATGTTCGGTCGCCTCCTCCGGGGTCAACAGTTCGCTCGGGATACCGTGTTCGTTTTGCATGGCGACGTTGTCCTCGAAGGCCGCTGCCGTCTCGGCATCGCGGGCGAGAAAGAGGTAGCCGACCTGCCGGTGGGCGATTTCGGTGCCGAACTCCGCTTCGAAGGTTCGCCACGTCTCCAGACTGATTTTCGAGAGTTCGACATTGACCGGCGTCGAGAACTGTGTTCGGATCCCGCCGGCCGAGCGTTCGGTGCTGCCGTTGCCGAGGCTTTTCTTCTCACAGAGCACGACATCGGCTCCCTGATCGGCGAGCGTGTACGCGCTTGCGAGCCCGATGATCCCACCCCCGATAACGACAGCGTCCATGTCCGTGGCTACCGGCGGACCCGAATAAGCGTTTCCGGTCGTCGGATCGGTGCCGGGATGGCCAACAGCTAACATCAGCGGCGATCAACGCCGACGTAGTCATGGTCCGAATCCTCTCCGACGGGGACATCGCGTCGGTGCTCGATCTCCCATCACTTCTCGACGTGGTCGAAGACGCGTTCCGCAAGCAAGGCCAGGGGGCCGTCGAACGGCCGGACCGACCCCATTTCCCTGTTGGGATCGGTCTCGATGACGAAACCCCTTCCGAACCGATGGGAACCGGGCTCACTATGCCGGCGTACATCCATGGGGCCGACTATTATGCAACCAAACTCGTCGGCGTTCATGAGGGGAACGCGGAACGGGGGCTGCCGACCGTTCAGGCCCAGATCGCCCTCACCGAGGCGGCGACCGGCCGGCCGACGGCGTTCATGGCCGGAACCCGCATTACCAACGCCCGGACGGGTTGTATCGGCGGACTGGCGGCCCGCGAGCTCGGGAACGCTCCCGTGACACTCGGCGTGATCGGTGCCGGCACGCAGGCCCGCTGGCAGACCCGGGCGATCGCCGCGGCGACCGACCTCGAGGCCGTCCGGATCTACTCCCCGAGCGACTCGAAATACGACTGTGCGGCGGATCTCCGTGAGCTGATCGATTCCGATGTGACGGCCGTCGAGACGCCGACCGATGCTGTCAAGGATGCCACCGTCGTCGTGACAGCGACGACGGCGACCGAACCCGTTTTTCCGGGCGATGTATTAACTCCTGGTACTGTCGTCATCGCCGTCGGGGCCTACACCGGCGAGATGCAGGAACTCGACCCACGGACCTTCGAACGGGCTGCGCATTTCTTCGCCGATGTGCCCGAGGAAGTCGCGACGATCGGCGATGCGATCGCGGCCGGCCTCGATGCGGCTGATTTCGTCCCGCTTTCGGATGTGTTCGAGGGGATCGCCGGCCGGACGGATCCCGCGGAGATCATCGTCGTCGAGAGCGTCGGCACAGCGGTGTTGGATGCCGCTAGCGCTGAGCACCTTTACGAAGCGGCGATCGACGCCGATGTCGGGACGACCGCCTCACTTTGAGGGTTGCCCGTAACTGCTTTCCACGCTTCGCATCCGGATATCTGCCGAGAGGATCCCCATTCCCATCCTATTCCCATTCGCTCGTCCGTGCTGTCGCAGCCCTGGATCAGTCCATGAGACGCTTGACCGGTTCGACTTCGTTGACGACCGTCTCACATTCGCTGAAGGCATCGATCGCCGCTTGCTTTCGTTCCCGGCGACGTTCGGTGTCGTTGTTGTCTCCGGCGGCAGCGCTTTGAGCCATCAGTCCCGATCCTTCCGACATCGCGGTCGCTACACAGACGAACTCATCGACCTGTGGCTGGAGTGAGTCGGCGGCCTCGTGATCGGTGAAGACGGATTCGGCGGTGTCGAAGCTGGCTTGGGAACTGAAGAACCCGCTGGTGGCTTCGTCGTATACGCTCGATTGGTACTTCTCGACCGCATCGCCGAACGTCCGCATTGCCGACATCAGCGTATCGAAGTCTCCATCAATCACCTCCAGGCTGTCGATCTCGTTCTCGAATTGGTCGACCTTCTCATTGTACACGGTTCGATCGAGAGTATCGGTGACCTCGAAAACGGCCGGATCGATCTGCTCGTCGATCTCGTTGAGCCGCTCTGTGGCCGTCTCGACATAATCCATCATATTGCTTCGCTCTCTGTCGGCTGTCGTGAGGCTATTGTTGTACAGGAGATCGACCGCCTCTTCGAGCGTGTTGACGGCGTCGATGAGCTGGTTTTGAGCGCGAGCAGTCAGTTTGATGAACTGGACCACATCGCGTAATTTCTCCGCCCGTTCGATCTGTCGATTCGAACCAAGCCTGATCGCTTCATCGAGATGGTCCCGTGCTTTATCGAGGACTGTATTGATCGCCGTCCAGCTAAACGAGCCAGCACTTGCAGTCACGTCGAGGAGTGAGGTCGCCCCATCCTGATAGCTCCGATATTTCTCTAATGCGGCCTCGATGTCCTCGTCGGCTCGCCGCATGGCCCGGCGGGCGAGATCGGTGTTTCCCTCGGCCGCCGGCGTCTCCGTGGGAGTCGGGCTCTCGGTATCGGGCGGAGTCTCGGTTTCCGTTGATGTCTCTGTCCGTGTTCTCGTCGACGTTCGTGTCCGTGTCTCGGTGGGTGTGGCGCTCGTCGTCATCGGGAGTTCGGTTGGCGTGGGGGTAGGGGTGGTCGATTCGGTGGCGCCACCGTTGCCACGAGCCGATTGGATTTGGCGCCACCGCTGACGGAGCGTTGAACACCCGGCGAGGACCGTAAGGCAAGCAGCCACAAACGACCGGCGGCGCATATCCGTCACATCCGGGAACACGGGGAAAACTGTTCCGGCTCTTTTCGACACCGAACCCTGTATACGATTGAGGTTAGGACGTCCCGGTCCGGGATGGTCCCGCCTCAAGGATGCCCCACTCATGCCCCGGGAGCACCCGATCGGCCCGGTCGTCGATCCGGTTTGCGCTGTGCCACCACTCGAAGTCGTTGACCGAGAGCCCCCGGATGTATGGACTGGTCGCCGTTCCTTCGATGTTCTCGAACGTTGGGATCGCGTCCGCGGCTGCCACCACAGTCCCAGCGTCCGTCTCAACAGCGACCGAATAATGACCGATCGTATGACCGGGCGTTGGAAACGCCGTCACACCCGGACAGAGATCGGTCTCTCCCTCGATCGGCTCGAGATGAACGTCGATCCACGGCGGTCTCCGACCGACCGACTTCGCATCGTAGCCACCGGCGTGCATCGGATACGGCGCAATGGCGTATTCGAGTTCCCGCCGACTCACGTAGATGTCTGCCGACTCGAACAACTCGAGGTTGTAACAGTGATCCCAGTGGAGGTGGGTCAGAAAGACCAGATCGACATCCGGTGGATCGACGCCTTCCTGGCGAAGGGCACCCGATAACGTCTGATCCTCTGTGCGCCGGCACTCGAAGCTGGGATGGATCTCGGCCATACGTTCGAGGTCACCGAAGCTGGTGTCGACGAGGATCGTCCGCTTGCCGTCGATCAGATAACAGATCGATGGTGCATCGATGCGGGTTCCAATATCGACGCCAGCGGTGAGAATGGACTTATCGAGCGTGACGGTGCCACAGCACAGCGGCGTCACCGTGGGTGATGGTGACATCTCACCGCTAACCTCGCGATGGGACGGATTAAAAACCGCGGACGAACGGACCGATGCCGCTGTCTCAGTCGGCCTCGATGTCGACGAGCCGCCCGGCGATCCGACGGGCACCGATCGCGGCCGCGAGATCGGGGCGATCGGGTGCCGTTGCATCGATCTCCCGTTGGAGTTCCTCGGTCAGGCGGGTCTCGAAGGCATCGACGACGCCTGGGAGGCAGGCCATCCCGCCGGTGAGAACGATCGGTTCGGCAAGCGCCCGCTGATAGACCTTCATGTAATCGTTCGCGAGTTCGGGCAGAAAGCTGTTGGCCACCTCATCGACGACGTCGTCGAGATACTCGTTACAGGCGTCCATGATCGACCGCTCGATCGTGAATTCGTGCGACCCACCACCTGGCTGCTGGACGATGTCACTAAACGGTTCGAAGTCATCGAAATCGGCGTGTTCCTCTTTATATTCCCGGGCAGTGGTCAGATCGATGTTCACCCGTCCCTGGGTCTCCTCCTCGACGTTCTGGACGATCTGGCGGTCGACCTCGTTGCCGGTCACGGCGCCGGTGGTGAATGGCATGATCTGTTCGCCACGACGGTAGGCACAGGCTTCGAGGTTCGTCGACCCCATGTTGACCGCGATGAAGGTGTCCTCGACGGCTTCGAGGTCGTCGCCGACGGCCGGGATGGCTCCACAGAGCGATTCGGGATAACTCCGCACCAGCGTGTCGCCGATGCCGCTCTGTTCGATGATCCGGTTGAGGTTGTTGAGCCCTTCCTCGTTGTCGATCGTGGGGATCGCATATACGACGACGCTCTCGCTGGGCAGTCCGTTCTCTTCGACGAGTTCTTGGATGAACCGGGTCGCGAGCTCGGCGCTGTCGTCGTCCTCGGGCAGCCCCGACCGGAGCATAAACTGGACACGATCGGCGTACTCAGTTGCGGCATCCTCACCGTAGAGTACCCTCTCCTCGCCCGTGATGGCGTCCTCGTAGGTTGCGATACAGGTCAACGTGCGGATCAGTTCGTCGTCGCCGTCGTCACCGGGTAGCGTGATGACCGTCCGGGTGCTGCCGAGCTTGACACCGATCGGGACCGGTTCAGTCTCTTCGGGTTCCGTTTCATCAGCGTCATCCGTCTCTTCTCCCTCCTCTTCCTCGTCGGTCGAGTCGTCATCCGCCATAGTCGGGTTATAAACTACCCTCGGGGAGTAAATAGCTTGGCTCGCTATTTTCGGTACGTCGTACGCGTGGCTGACGATTTGTGGTGTTCGAGGGGAAGGCCTCACGCTTCACGCGGGGTGGATGTCGAGGCTCGTCATCGTCGTGAACGAAGCAGTGATGAGAACGGGTCGACACTATCTGTTACAACCGCACACTTAGCTAAATGAGACCAGCCGTGCGATATAGACGAGACTGAGAATGTGATCCTCGAGGTCGAGCCGGCCGGGATCTCCCGCCCGTTCGTCGAGACCGCTCAGATAATCACGCAGCTCTCGGGAGACGTCTTCGGTGATCCAATCGATAGAGGCGTAGTAATTGATCGCGTCGGATGTCCGCGAGAAGCCGGATTTCGACAGGAGGTATTCCAGCCATTCGAAGACGATCAGTTCGCCGATGTAGGAGTCCGGGAGCTGTCTGAGATACGGCTTGGTATCGAGCTCCTCGGTGGCGTTCTCAAGCATCAACAGCTCGCGGCTCTGGGTCGATCGCAACACGTCCTCCGCGGAGGTGTCCGAACTCTTCTGCACCCGGCCGAATCGGAACCCGCCGTTCCCCCGATCACCCCGCTCGTGGGCGATCTCCCGGAGCTCGTCGAGATCGTACTCCCGGGGGTTGATGGTCATGCTACTGGCCATTTTGAGGTCGACCGACATGTATCTTCGCCCGGTTCTCAGCGCCGATAACGGGCTGTTTCGATCAATCCTGCCGTTTGTCGTGTATCGGCATTGATCAGGAACCGTCCACCTGGGCGGCTGTCTCTCGAACGAGCCCATCAAGGATCTCCGGGGTCGTCGGGTGATAGGCCCGATCCGGTATCGTCCGGATGTCCATTCCGTTTTCGACGATAACCTGCATCGTCTTTGCCATCACGTCGGCGTGATAATGCAATCCCTGATAGCCCAGGACCGTGCCGTCCTCGGCGTCGACGACGAGCTTCGCCAGCCCGTGGGGGACGTCCTTGGTCTTGAAAACACCGTCATCAGCCGCATAGCGGGTCGCGGTCACGTACTCGTGCCCCGCCTCAGCGGCGGCCGTCTCCGAGAGGCCGACTCTGGCGAACGGGTAGACGCCAACGCCGGAGAAGATGACGTGGTGGTGCACGTTCTCGTAGGGGGTTAATTCCCTCCCACGGCTGTGAGCGATGATATTCTCGCCGGCTTGGTAGCCCTGCTCTTTGGCGACGTGGAGGATCGGTTCCCGCCCGTTGACGTCGCCGACGACGAACGTCCGGTCGTCGTTTTGGGCCTGCATCGTGGCATCGACCCAGCTGGGTCCTGGATCGAGGGAGGTGTTCTCGATACCGAGGCCGTCGAGATTGGGGCGCCGGCCTGTAAACAGGAACAGTTCCTCGGCCTCGATCGATTCGGTCGCGCCGGTCGAATCCTCGACGTGGAGACGGACACCATCATCAGCGGTCGATTCGATCCGTCGTTCGGTCGTCTCGGTCAGAATCTCGATGTCGAAATGATCCCGATAGATGTCAAGCAGTTCGTCGCCAAAGGGCGGGTCGGCCTCATCGATCGGCCGTTCGTCGTGCTCGATCACCGTCAGATCCATCCCACCGGTCTCGGCGAGATACGGGACTAATTCCAGACCCACATAGCCAAACCCCATGACGACGCCCGAGTCGGGAAGAGTGGTGGCATCCAACACGTCGGCACTGGTCATGTACCCGACCTCGTCGATCCCAGGGAGGTCGGGGACGTTCACCACCGAGCCGGTCGCAATGACGACGTAATCGGCCTCGATCCGGCGATCACCGACGGCGACCGTGTGATCGTTGACGAGCCGGCCGGTGTCGTGGATGAATTCGACGTGATCACGCTCGGCCATGTCATGGACCGCCGCCCGACGGTGTTCGGCGAAGCTGCTCGTATGCTCGTTTTTCGTCTCGACGACTGCCTCCAAGTCGACCTCCGGTGGACTCCCGGTTAGCCGATGGTCGTGGCGAGCCTGATATCGGTGGGCTGCCGCCGAGATGACTTCCTTCGACGGCATACACCCCCTGAGGATACACAAACCACCACCCGGTTCACCGTCGTCGATGAGCGTCAGTTCGATGTCGACGTCGGCTTCGAGGAGTTCCTCTGCCACCGCGACGCCGGCGCTGCCGTAGGCACCCAGGATCACGACGTGGGTCCGAGCCATCGCTTCCGATACTGAGCCGGGACAGTTAGCCGTTTGGCCCGCGGCGGCGGCCGCCCCTTTATCACCGCTCGATCGCGGTGGTGTCTCCGGCGAGCACGCGGTCGACTTCCGCGGGCGTGATCGTCGCCAGATCACCCCGGATCGTCCGTTTCAGTGCCGCGGTCGCCGCCCCGTATTCGAGCGCGTCAGCGATCGTGCTGCCGTCCTGCCGAGCGGCGAGAAATCCGCCCACGAAGGCATCGCCGG
Organism: Halobacteriales archaeon; assembly: GCA_042219475.1. GTDB lineage: Archaea > Halobacteriota > Halobacteria > Halobacteriales > Hikarchaeaceae > Chewarchaeum. The sequence goes on along the minus strand of JBDGPX010000010.1, from coordinate 3,985 downwards.
TGCCGATCGGGTCGACCGTCTCGGCCGGAAACGTCCCGTGGCTGACCGTCTCGCCGTCGTGCCACGCGAGCGCCCCGGCGTCACCCCGCGTTACGATTACCGTCTCGAATCCCCAGTCGACCGCGAGCTCGGCCGCGATCGTGCTAGGGTTGCCGGTTCGACCGAGCACCGTTCTGGCATCCCGTTCGGCGACGAAGAGCACATCGATGGCCGGGAACAGCCGTTGGAGGGTTTGTTTCGCGGCGTCGGGCGACCAGAGTTTCGAGCGGTAGTTCAGATCGAAGACCGTCCGCATCTCGGTGTCAGCAGCGCGGGTGAGCAGCTCGGCCGTCGTCGTCTCTAACGTATCCGAGAGCGCCGGGGTGATGCCGGTCGTGAAGAGGAGTTCGGCTGTGTCGAGCCGATCGAGCGGGAGTTCCGCCGGCGTCGCGGTCGTGACCGCCGACCCGCTCCGATCGTAGATCACGTCGGTGCCGCGAGGACGGCCACCCGGCTCGATGAAATAGGTGCCCTGGCGCCCCTCGTCCGTCCAGACGATATCGGTTTCGAGCCCGTTGGCGTGAAGCGCTGCCGTCACACGGCGGCCAAGCGCCGTTTCCGGCAGTTTCGAGAGCCATACCGCATCCAGCCCGAGCCGATCGGCAGCGACCGCGACATTGCTTTCGGTCCCGCCGACACGGACATCGAGCGTCCCGGTCTGTTCGAGGCGTTCACCCTCCGGCGGCGAGAGCCGGAGCATCGTCTCCCCAAACGTGATGAGATCGGCCATAGGGGCGTATCGCCCACTCATTACAAATATCCGACCCGTTCGCTTTGACCGCGATAGCGAGGATCCGCCAGCGCTCTCAATCGAGCTGTCGTCGATGGGTGTGTCCCGGATAATCCCGTTCGAACCGCTCGTCGAGTTCGGCCTGGTCGATCTCGATCAGCGTCGGTCGGCCGTGTGGACAGGCGTATGGGTTTTCACACGCGTCGAGAGCGGTAACCAACGATTGGATCGAGCCCGTCGAGAGGCCGGTGTTGCCGGTAATCGCCGGATGACAGGCCAGATCAGCGACGATCGCGTCGATCCGATCATCTACGCTCGTCACCGAGGATGGATCAGCGGTGTCGTCTTCTTCGGCGTTGATGAGTTCGCCCAACACGTCCCGCAACAACGACGCATCCAGTGGCTCGGCGATCACGGTGGGGACTGCATCGACGGCGAGTGTTCGGTCGTCGATCCGTCTGGCCCGGAAGCCGATCGTCTCTAAGGGTTCCTCATAAGCATCGAACAGCGCCGCTTCCCGGGCGGTCAGTTCGAGTTCGACCGGCTCGGCCAACGCCTGGACCGCGGGATCGTCCGCCAGCTGCTCGCGGAGACGTTCGTAGTGGATCCGTTCGTCGGCGGCGTGTTGATCGATCAGCACCAATCCGTCGTCGGTTTCGGCGACGATATAGGTGTCCCCCAGCTGTCCGAGGAGCCGCATCGTGGGCAACCGATCGAATGCATCCGTCTCTGCGGCCGTCCCGGCATCGAGGGTCAGCTGTGTCCCAGGCGACTGAAACCGACGGCCGGCCGTGGTGGCCAGTTGATCGGCTGATGCATCAGTCATCACGTCGTCCGCAGCCGTAGCTTCAGCCTCATCCGCCGTCGATGTTCCATTCGGATCCGTTCCTGCCGTCGTGGTTTCCGGAGACGGGGTAGCGTCGGTGTCGCCGGCTGTCGGGGGATCCGCTGGTTCCGGATCTGTCTCTGTTTCTGTCTCCGCTTTCGATTCGGCTGCTGTTGTCCCGTCGTTAGTTCCCTGTTTTTCGGGGTCGACGGTCGTCTCCGTCGGTGCGGAGCGTCCTCTGGGGGCCGATGACCGGAGCAAGCCGTGTTCGAGGAGTGCCCCCTCGACGGCCGACTCGACGGTGGCTTTGACCGCTTGGGGATCGCTAAATCTCACTTCGAGTTTGCGCGGATGGACGTTGACGTCGATATCACCTGGCGGCAGGTCGACGAACAGGACTGCGAAGGGATACCGGTCGGCCGCCAGTTGCTTGCCGTAGGCTTCGAGGATCGCCTCTCGGAGCGGGGTCGCCGTCACGTATCGACCGTTGACATACGTCGAGAGATACTCCCGGGTGCTCCGGTTGGTTTCCGGATGGCTGACATGCCCCGAGACGTTCTCGGTTTCGACGGGAATCATCGATTCGGCGACCTCCCGGCCATAGACCGAGAGGATCGCCTCCTGGCGATCACCGCTGCCCGTGGTCGCGAACGTCTCGTTGCCGTTGTGGGTCAGCGAGATCGCGACCTCGGGATTCGCGAGGGCATAACGGGTGACGATGCGGTTGATGTGATCGAACTCCGTCGCCTCGGTTTTCAGGAACTTCGCCCGCGCCGGGGTGTTGTAGAAGAGATCGGTGACCTCGACGGTCGTTCCGACTGCCCGACCCGCCGGTTTGCTGTCGGTGATTTCCCCGCCTGCAACGTGGAGCTCGCTCGCCCGCTCATCGTCGGCTGGCTTCGTAGTGATCGTTAGTTTCGCTACCGATCCGATGGCATGGAGGGCCTCCCCGCGGAATCCGAGGGTGGTAATCCCCGCTTCAAGATCGTCAGCGTCCTCGATTTTGCTCGTGGTGTGTTTCTCGACGGCCAGTTCGGCTTCCTCAAGGGTCATGCCGATCCCGTCATCGCGCACCTCGATCCGTTCGGTGCCACCGGCCTCGACTTCGATATCGATCCGTGACGCCTCGGCGTCGAGGGCGTTCTCGACCAGTTCCTTGACGACCGACGCCGGCCGCTCGATCACCTCACCGGCCGCGATCCGTCGAATCGCGTCGTCGTCGAGTCGTTTGATCGACATGCTGGTTTCCACGCGGGGATGCTCTATACAATGTGGCTGTCGTCAGCGGATTAGGGTTTTCGATGAGCTGACGGGACTCACTCCGACCCGTGGTTACCGAGCCGTTCCTGCCACTCTTGGACCTTCGACATCAGCTCAAGCGGCGAGGTGTCGGCCACGTCTAATCCGTCGAGTTCTTCGAGCACTGACGCCGTCGCCGGATCGTGTGGTTCGGTGTCGCCGCCGTCGGCGCTGGCTGACCCGCGGAACTCACCGGAGCCGAGGTCGAAGACGACCTGATGGGTGCCGCTCTCACCGCCGCGCACGTCAATAGCTTTGTCCTCGCGAAGCCGCCTGAGGACGTCACGGGCTCGATCGACGACCGGTGTGGGCACGCCGGCGAGTTCGGCGACATGGATCCCGTATGATCGGTCGGTTGGCCCGTCCTCGACGGTCCGCAGGAAGGTCACGTCACCGTCGCGTTCCTCGGCGGCGACGTGAACGTTGTGGACGCCGTCGATGTGATCGGCGAGCTGGGTCAGCTCATGGTAGTGGGTCGCAAACAGCGTCGTGGCCCTGATCTGGGTGGCGAGCTGTTCGGTCGCGGCCCACGCGATCGAAATACCGTCATAGGTCGCCGTCCCCCGGCCCACCTCATCGAGGATCACCAACGAATCCTCGGTCGCGGAGTGGAGGATGTTCGACAGCTCCTGCATCTCCACCATGAACGTCGACCGACCTTGAGCCAGTTCATCGAGAGCACCGACCCGGGTGTAGATCCCGTCGACCGGCTCGATCTCCGCCCGGTCGGCGGGGACGAAACTCCCGATCTGGGCGAGGAGTGTGATCAGCGCGACCTGGCGCATGTAGGTCGACTTCCCGCTCATGTTCGGTCCCGTGACTGTCAGGAAGGAGCGATCCGATCGCTCTGTCCGTCGACCGGTGAGACGGACGTCGTTGGGGACGAAGTCGGTCGTCTGTTCGACGACCGGGTGACGACCCTGGTGGATCTGGAGTGTTCCGTCGGTCACGAGCGTCGGTCGCGTCCAGTCGTTGGAAACGGCGTGGACCGCCAGTGCCGACACCGCGTCCACCGTCGCGATGGCGCGCCCGACGTCCTGGAGGAGACGTGCTCGCTCGGCTACGCGCTCGCGCACGCGTTCGAACAGTTC
>JBDGPX010000033.1:0-29659 GCA_042219475.1 Halobacteriales archaeon | reverse complement strand
TCAGTCGCTCCGTTGAGGGAGGGGGCTTAGCGCCCTGCACCGCACAAGCTAAATCTAGCTAACGACTAAAATCTAGCTCGGAGCCTGTCGAACGCGTGAATCACTACGTTTCAACCGGCTGACGCTCGATCGAACTTCCGGATAGTTCCCCACTGGCACGCTGAATCGTCCCGCGACGATCAGCGTCCTCGGCGTCCGTAATCACCGGAGTTCGTCGTTGAACAGTTCGGCGACGTGGATGTCCTGATCCGTGATGCCACCCTCCTCGTGGCTGGTCAGCCGTACTTCGACTTCCTTATACCGGATGATGATCTCCGGGTGGTGGAACTCCTCTTCGGCGACCTCACCACAGCTGGCCGCGAACGCGACCCCGGCGAGATAATCGTCGAATTCGTACGTGCGGACGATTTCGTCGCCGTCGCGTTCCCAACCCTCGGGGAGCTTGCGCTCGATCTGCTCGTCGGATAATAACTCCGCCATATCTGGCTAAACACGTTGCCGACGTGATAAATATACGGCCTTGCTCTGTGATCGTCTTGACGGGTTCGGTGTGACCGATCGGATCAGTTCTCCTCGAACACGCTCGCCGGAATATCGGTCCCTTCCTGGTCGAGCATCGCCCGGACCGGTTCCGGAATTTTCCCGTTGTCGAACTCCGGATCGAACAACTGGAGTGCCGTATTGATCGTCGACCAGTCGTCCTCGGCGGCGGCCTCCCGCAGGCTCTTGGTCGGGGCTGCGAGTAGCTGTGAGACGAGTGAATCGGCCATCGCCGTGACGATCTCGCGTTGTTCCTCCGTGAGTTCGCCGTTGGCGTCGAGGCGATCGAACGCCCGCTGGATCTCCTCTTGCTTGACGGTTTCGGCGCTCTCGTACATGGCGGCGATCACCTCGTCGGCCCGGCTGCGTTTGTACGTCTCGAGCAGCCGGTCGAGCTCCGCGTCGACCATCTCCTCGACGGTCTCGGCGGCCGCCTGGCGGCGATCGGTGGTGGCGTCGGTTACCGTCTCCAGGGAGTCGAGATCGTATATCGCGACCGGCTCGATCGTGGTAGCGGCGGGTGAGACGTCCCGAGGCTGGGCGATGTCGATGATCAGCGTTTCGCCGACACCACGGACTGTCTCGGCGTCGAGGATGTAGTCATCGCTGCCGGTGGCCGAAATAACGACATCCGCCGTTTCGAGGGCCGTCCCGAGAGCATCGTGGCCGATCGCCTCGGCGGTGATGTCGACGTCGGCGGCAAGCGTCTCGGCGGTGTCGATCGTCCGATTGGCGATATAGAGTCGGTCGATCGGGGTACCCGTGAAGGCGTTTGCTGCGATTGTCCCCATCTTGCCGGCGCCGATCACCAGTGCCACCCGGCCGTCGAGCGTGAGTTCCTGTCGGGCGAGTTCGACGGCGGCGCTACCGATCGAAACGACACCCTCGTTGATCGCCGTCTCCGTCCGGGCCCGTTCGCCGACGTGAATCGCCTTGATGATCGCATCCTTGAGTACGTCGCCGATCGCGCCGACCGCTTGGGCCTCCTGATAGGCCGTCCGGACCTGCCCGATGATCTGGTCTTCCCCGATGATCAACGACTCAAGGCCCGCTGCGACCCGCATGAGGTGGCGCAGGCTCTCCTCGTGACCGGACGTGACGGCGGCTTCGTGAAACCGTTCGGGGAGAAACTCCCGCAGTACCGCGTGGCCGTTGGCGTCGTCGGCCGTGACGACGTAGGCTTCGACCCGATTGCAGGTGTAGAGCACGAACGCCTCCGAGACCGGTTCGGCGGCCAGCAGGCGCTCGACCGCCGACTGCTGATCGACGGCTTTGGCGGCATCGAGCGTATCGACGCTGGTTTCGTGGTGGGTTAATCGGAGTCCCGAGATGATGTCAGTCGCATCGGTCGTCATCGAGTATCAGCTCCTGCAAGGGTCTCTTCGATCACGCGTTCGGCCTCATCCAGAGGCTTTGAATCGCCCTCACGTAAAGCTGTCCAAACGGCCTGCGAACGGACGACAGCCCGTATCGCGGCGTGTCGTTGGCTCGATGACAGATCCCGGTCGCGGAGTGATTCGCGCAATTCACCGGTCAGCTCGGCCATTGCGCCGGCGCCGTCGAGCTCCGATTCGAGTCGTCGCCGGAGCTCACGGCTCAACGCGGGACTGGTTCCGCCGGTCCCGATGGCGACGACGACGGGGTCGTCCCGCACCGTCGCGGGCGTGACCACACCATGGGAGCCGGGCGATCCGTGCGTATCCGTCCGGTTGATCAACACCGATCGGGCGCGTGCCTCCTCGGCGATCGCCTCGTTGATCGCCTTATCGTCGGTGGCCGCTACTGCCAGCGCCGGATCGATCCGGTCGAACCACGCACCGACCTCGTCCGGCTCGGGTGCGGCCCGGATTCGGTGAGCGTTACCGAACTCCGCATCGGCGAACGCCGGACTGAGTACGAGTACGTTGGCGTTCTGGCTGAAACGCCGGGCCTTCCGGGCCCCGACCGACCCGCCACCGAACACGAGTACCCATTGATCCGACAGATCGTGAAACAACGGTTGCATCGGTATCTTCCCTATTGGGTGTTTGCCTCGGCACGTTCGTCGAGACGGATACCGGTTTTCTTGAGAATCCGTGTCGAAAAGAGCGTGTCCCAGCCCTCCGCCGTCACGTCCCAGTACTCCGCCATTACGTCTCGGACGCGTTCGATCCGCTGGGCGCTTTCGGCCTCATTCCGGCCATGCGTCATCGCGAAGAAATTGTACGGCCACACATCCTCGTGACGGGGCCGTTCGTAACAGTGGGTTACGAATTCAAGGGAGGCGACGGCCGGTCCGACCTCGGGCACGACCTCATCGGGAACATCCCAGACCGTCATGCCGTTTTCCGTATATCCCAACGCGTAGTGGTTCGGAATCACGCCGATTCGGCGGATCTTCCCTTCGGCGTTAAACCGCTTGATCGTCTCGAGCACCCACTCGGGGTCGGCGTCAATGGCGTCGGCAACGTCCCGGTACGGCGTCGCCGTGATCGGCAGCCCGTCCTGGATCTCGAGGATGAGATCTCGCTCGGACGGCGTCAGCGACGATCGATCGGTGGGTGCGACGGTCGGTCCCAGCTCCGAGAGATCGACGTTGCCGTCGGGAATCGGCCCGTCGAGCATGAATTTCGCTTCGACCCGGAACTCACGCTGTTTGGGGAGATCGTAGGTTGACTGGCCGGTTTCGGCTTCGATCTCGTCTAACACCGCCTCGATTCGGTCCTCGTCGGCGACTGAGACGACAAACCACATGTTGAGGTGGGGGTGTTCGCGTTCGTAGTTGTGAGCCACCTCGACGTGGTCGTTGACCTGTTCGGCGATCGTCTCGAACCGATCGGGCGGTGCATGCATCGCCACCAACGTCGCTGCCCCGCCGATCGCCTCGGCGTTGACGAGCGGCCCAAACCGGGTGAGTGTCCCGTCTTCGTCGAGCGCCTGTATCCGCTCGAGGAGCGTCGCCGCATCGATCGAAATGCCGTGGTCCCGAACTGCCGCCGCGGCGGGCTCGAACGGTCGTTCGACCACCGGAAAGCCGCCCTGAAAGGCATTGAGGATCGCCCGATCGCGCGCCCCCAGATCAGTCATCCTTTCGTAGTCGGTGATCGTCGGCCATAAGGTGCCCGTTCTGTGGGTCCTTCCGGTCTCGATCGATTAATCGCCCTCGACACCGGTGACAGTAAACCCCAACTCACGGATGTCCTCGAGGATCGCCTCGTGATCGGCGCTCGCCTCGTAGTAGAAGACGATGTCGAAGCTCCCCTCGCGCAACAACTGCTGGCACTCCCAGACGAAGTCATCCGATTCGATGAGCCGTCCTTGGTGTTGGTTCGACGCGAACTCGGCATCGTCGTTGCCGGAGTAGACATACGTGTCGGCGGGATCGTGATCCGCGTGCTCGGCGATCACGTGGCCGATGTCGATGGTTGTTTGATGCATGGCGATGTCCTCATCACCTGCCAAGTCGGTGTGGACAACGGCGCCGTTTAACTGGATGTCCCCCGGCTCTAAGAGCGCCTTCGTCCGACGGTAGAGGTCTTCGTCGAGAATTTCGTTCATACGAGCGTTGTTGGAGCTACGGATACGTGGATTTACAACACTTTCGAGGCACTGTTTGGTCCGAAAACGGCATATGTGCCGCTCGAACCCAGAAGGCACATAACCCTCCCCGATTGAAACCGCCAAACGATGCTCTCGTGGATCCGTCGTCGAGGTCGGCAGGCTTACGAACGCCTGCTCATGCGTGAGATCTCAGGGGTGCCTGAGCACGTCGCGATCATCCAGGACGGCAACCGACGCTACGCCCGCAAGCAGGGCGCGGACGTCCCGGACGGACACCGGGCAGGGGCCGAGACGACACGGCAGGTGCTTGAGTGGTGCGAGGAGCTCGGTATCCGAGAGCTGACGCTGTATGCGTTCTCGACGGAGAACTTCAACCGGCCACCGGAGGAACGGGCCCACCTCTTCGATCTCATCGAAACGAAACTCCGAGAGTTCGCTGATGCCGACCACGTCCACGAACAAGGGGTGTGTATCCGGGCGTTGGGCGCGATCGATCAGTTGCCCGAGCGCGTCCAGGAGGCGGTCCGGTATGCCGAGACCCGAACGGCACGCTATGAGACGTTCACCCTCAACGTCGCCCTCGCCTATGGCGGCCGGGCCGAACTGTTGGACGCGGCCCGCGATGTCGCAATGGCCGTCGCGGACAACGAACTTACACCAAGCGACGTCGATCTCAGTGAGATCGAGACACGACTATACGGCCGCCGGGTTCGGGATGTCGATCTGATCATCCGGACCGGTGGGAACGAACGGACCTCGAACTTCCTTCCGTGGCACGCTAATGGCAATGAAGCCGCCGTGTTCTTCTGTGCACCCTACTGGCCGGAATTCTCCCGGATCGACTTCCTTCGGGCGATCCGTACCTACGAGTCCCGGGAAGCCTCGTGGCAGCGTACCCGCGCCCAACGGGCGGTTACACTCCTGCGGGCCTTCGGTGAGCTCGAACTCGAGGGTGCCCAGGACGTCGCTGGACGGCTCCGTGATGTCCTGCCGAAGGAGGAGACCGACGATCTGCTTGAGGGGACATCGATCGACGGCGACCCCGACCTCGAACCGGCTGACTGATCGGTCCGCTGGTCCCCTCAGCGACCGAAGCGCCGCTTGCGCCGCTTGAAATCGAGCACCGCACGCAGATAGTCCCGCCGACGGAAATCCCGCCAGTTGACATCGGTGAAATGGAGTTCGGAGTAGACGGACTGCCAAATCATGAAATCAGAAAGCCGCTCGGCGCCGGTCTTGATGACGAGGTCTGGTTCGGCGGGAAACACTAATCGTTCTTCGATATCCGCCTCGGTGACCGCTTCCGGTTCGAGCGTCCCGGCGTCGACTTCCGTGGCGATCGCCCCGACGGCTTCGGCGAACTCGTGTTTGCCACCGAGGCCGATACTGATCCGAATGGGGGCGTCGGCTCGTTCGGTGTCCCCCGGCCCCCGGACGGCGACGGGTTTCGGCGCAGTCACCGATCGAAGCTCCCGTTTGAGCGTCGGGGTAACCGCCCGATCGAGCACGCTCACGTAGACCGAAACCTCCGAGGCGCCGTATTCGAATGCCCACTGGAAGAACTGCTCGAGCGTCTCGTAGGCACCCTGTTCGAGGAGATCCCGCTCGGTGATGACGAGCGTCACGTGATCGGGCGATGCCCCTTCGTGACGCTGAACGCGGTAAGCGAGATAGCGGTCGTATAGCCCCACAGTGACGCGTAGTGTGGGCGCGGTAGTAACGCTGACGTTCGAGTCGCAGGTTCGGGACCGTTAAGTAGACTGTAGCGGAACCACCGCCCGTGAAGGCGAGCGTTCGGCGGGCGACGGCGTTCGCACTGGTGGCGACGCTGGGGGTGGTCGAACCGGTGCTCGGGCCGGTCATGGCGGTCCCGTTTGCATTGATCGCTGTCGTTGCTCGTGTCACTTCTCAGGGGCCGATTTTCGAGGTGTTTGCCCGACCAGGTGAACGTCTGGAGGGTGAGCTCACGGGATTGATCGGATTCGCTTTGGGCGCAACGGCGCTCGCCTTGCTGACGGCTCTTTCGAATCTGCCGACGACGGTGTTCGTCGGGACGGTATTGTTACTGGGATACGGTGATCTCGGAGAGGAACTCATCGACGCCGGCATTGGACTAGAGGGTGAATTCAACCGATTGCTCGGATTCCTCGTCGCCGGCGCCACCGTCGCAACCATCGGACAGCTCATCGCCGGCCGATTGGGGACTGACCCGGTCGCCACGCCGATCATCGTCTTTCTCTCCATCGTCGGAACGCTGCTGGCGGCCCTCCTGCGTGCCACGCTTGCCCATCGCGACGACCCACTCGTCCTGTTACCGGTCGCATTGGCCCTCTGGTTGGTGTTCGCGCTCGGTATCGACGTCGCGGCGGAACAGTTAGCCGCTGCCGTGATCGTCACCTCCGCTTTCGGCTATCTCTCTTGGACGCTCGATACCGCCTCCATCTCGGGCATGCTGACCGGGATGTTCATCTCGCTGGTGACGATCGTTCTCGGCGGGTTCGGCTGGTTCGGTATCCTCATCACTTTCTTCGGAATCGGTGGACTCGCCTCGAAATACCGGTACGACGAGAAGGCCGCTCGCGGTGTCGCCGAGGAGAATCAAGGGGCTCGAGCCAGTAGCAACGTTCTCGGCAATGCCGCCGTCGCGTTGATGGCGGTTATCGGGTACGCGGCCGGGCCCCATCTGTCGGCGGATCCGCATCTCTTTCGCTTTGCCTTCGCGGGGACGCTCGCGACAGCGACCAGCGATACACTTTCCTCGGAGATCGGATCGCTCTACGGACCCACCCGGTTGATCACGACCTTCGAACTGGTTGATCCCGGGACCGACGGCGGGGTTTCCTGGCAGGGGGAACTCGCCGGGTTAGTCGGCGCCGGCATCATCGCCGGCCTCGCGTCGATCCTCCTCGGGATTTCCTCGGTCGGCACACTCGTCGTCGTCATTGCGGGGTTCATCGGCATGACCGTCGACAGTCTGCTTGGTGCCACGATCGAGGGGGGTTGGATCGGCAATCAGACAGTGAACTTCCTCGCGACCCTCGCTGGCGGGATCGTTGGACCGTTCGTCGCGGCCATCGTTGGGCTCATCTGAAACCCGGATCCGTTCCTGTCCTGTTGTTCCCTATCGGCCGTTTCAGGCGTCGATAGCTTCGAAATCGGATCCGACGCGAACCCGCACGCCGACCGGCTGCTTGGTGAATTCGCCGGTTTCGCGGGCCACGATGCCGGCGACACCCCGCTGGGCGGCGATATCGAGCACACGTTGGCTGAGTTCTCCGTCCATTACGATGTGGGTCGGAACCGGATCGGCATCGGCGATCGTCTCGAACGCCTCGTCCGCCGGTGCCTCCGCAATCACGTCAAAGTTCTCATCCAGTAGCCGAACGACGCCGGTTGTTCCTTGGATCACGGCTTCGACATGCCCGGGCAACGTCTCGGGCTCGCTCGCTGTCGGTTGGTCTTCGATAGACTCGGCGGCTGGCCCGTCCCCGGCCGAGTCCGGCTCGGCATTCGATGATCCATCGGACGACGTCGGCTCCGTAACGTCGACCGACTCATCGTCGGATTCTTGGATCGACATCATCGTGTTCTTCGGTGCGGGTGCCACCGACGCTTCCGATGAGCCTTCGTCCCTGGGTTCGGGATCGCTGTCGGCATCGACGGCTGACATCGTGTGTGTACTGCCGTCGGTGACCGTGGTCGGCTCATGGCGGGGTTCGGAGTCAGGATTGGCTCCCATCGGTTCGGTTGTCTCGGCATCGAGTTCTGCCGGATCGAACGGCCGTTTCTCACGGAGCGCTGTCATCACCTCGTGGCGATCGAGATCCTCGACTGAACGATCCGCGGGGGCGAAGGTCACGTAGTCGACCGTCCCGAGCTGGGACAGTTCGCGAAGCAACAGCTCACCCCCTCGATCCCCATCGAAGAAAGCGGTGACGGTCTTCGTGTCAAGGAGAGCGGGGATCGGATCAGGGATGTCAGTCCCTTCGACTGCGATCGCGTTTTTGATCCCATACTGCAACAGCGTGAGCACGTCCGATCGTCCCTCGACGATGATGATCGCGTCGCTGTCTGCCACACGGGGCCCGGCCGGGAGCCCTTCGTATTCGGTGATCCGTTCGACTCGGATGCTCTCTCTGACTTCCTCGATGAGTCGATCGGAGTCCATCAGCTTCTCGTCGAATGCCGTCGCGAGCAGTTCCTTCGCCCGCTCGACGATCGCCCGGCGCTTGGCCGCCCTGACGTCTTCGATTCGATCGATTTCGATAACCGCCGTACAGGGTCCGACTCGCGGGATCGTCTCCAAGGCTGCTGCGAGGATGGCGGTTTCGACCCGATCGAGGTTCGATGCGATCGTGATCATGCCGAACGATCGGCCGCCTTCGCTTTCGATCTCGACGTCGATCCGGCCGACCTTCGACGTGTCCTGTAGATCACGGAGGTCGAGTTCCTCCCCGAGAAGTCCCTCGGTCTGTCCGAAGATCGCCCCGACTACATCGCTCCGCTCGACGATTCCGTCGGCGGTGATATCGGCGTGGATGAGATATTTCGTCGAATCGTCCATCTATCGAACACCCCGCTCCCAACGGCGACCCGACTGGGGAACGACAGCGTTATCTGAAAATCGCGTCGTTACGCACAAATACCTGTTGTGTGCCGGCGGACTCCAACCGCTGTTAGATATCGGGTGAATCACTCCCCGCCGCTGTTCAATCGACGGTAGACGAGGAAACCGGTGGTAAGCACGATACCTACGATGATCCCGCCCCCGAGGCTCCTGAAATGAACGGCGAAGCCATCGGTTCCCGGGATGACGATGACGCCGGCGAGTTCCGTTCCGCCACCGTCACTACCGCCGTCCTCAATCGGTGTCTGAGTCGTCCCGGCCGTTGTCGTTGCGGGGCGGACACCGACAACAGTCCGGGTATCGGACGTCTGGTCATTGGCCTTGACGCTGATTTCGTGTCGGCCTGGTGTATCAATAGAGAGGAGGGCAACCCCCTCGGCGTTGGTGGTCCCGGCCGGTTCGCCGTCGAACAGGACGGTTGCCTCCGCGATCGGTTCGTCGTACTGGTCGGTTACGGCGACCCGAACACGCTCCCCGACCACGACCCGATCGTTCAGCACCTCAAAACTGATCCGGCGCTTCTTCCGGGTAGTAATGTTGATCTGTCGATCGGATTCCCCGATAGCGATCGATCGAGTGACAGTCCGGTATCCCTCTTTCTCGATCGTCACCGATAGCTCGGTATTGACAGGCACGCTGACCTGCTGGACCCCGTTCTGTTGGGTCCTGACCGACCCGAGTTCCTCTCCCCTGATCGTCGCGTCGGCGACAGGCTCGGGAGGGTCGAGGTTTGTATCGATTATCCTGAACGTAAGGGTGACGACGCCCGATTTCATTGCGATCTCGCGGGTGGTTTCCCGACGAATCTCGGCCGACACGGATTTGTGGTAATAGCCGGATTTGAACACTTCGAGCCGATAGATCCCGGCCTCAACCACGCCGCTCTCGATCGTTCCGTCGACCCCCGTCGTGCCGTTGTGGACGATGTGTCCGTCGTGAATGAATCGCACACGTGCCCCTTCGATCGGCCCGTCGTCACCAGTGACTGTAATCGTCGCTTCCGATTTCCGGGCGATCTCGACCGTTACTGTTTCCTCGGTGGCGGATTCGATAACGAAGGGCCGGTTGCGCGTGTAGATTCGATGGTTGACGGTGAGTGTCACTCGCGCCCCTCGCGGGACATCGAGTAGTGCCTGCCCGTTCGACTTTGTAACGGCGGTCGTCGAACCATCCGTCCATGTGGCGATAAGTTCGGCGTTGCGGATTGGATCTCCCCGTTGATCGACGACCGTTACGGTGACCGTCACGTTCGCCGAATCGGCCGCCGCTAACCCTGCTGTCTGTGCGAGCAATAGCACGACGACGATCGGAAATGTTCGATACATCGCAACTTACGCCCAACGTTCCGAGCGCTTAATTATCACTCGAAGACAATCATTTTCGATAATTTACTTTGGTCCTCAATCCAGATGGTGGTGTGGTGGTTCGATCGGAAAAAGGGGCGAATCCGGCCACTGTCGAGGAACACATTACACGGGCGACATTATATGCAGTCATGGCTGACGATATCGAAGTCACGGCTGAATTCCCCGACAGCCCGTTTCACGTTACTGGGACCGATCATATCACCCTCATTGGCTCGAACACCGAGGATACGGTCGAATTCTATCGCGATCTGCTCGGGATGCGTCTCGTCTTACGACAACCCAATCTCGATCAACCCGACGTCACACACCTCTTTTTCGATAGCGGCGATGGGCGCATCATCACGTTCTTCGTTAACGAGGATCGGCCATCGAATCAAGGGGCCGTCCAGCCCGGAATCGGTGAAGTTCACCATCTCGCTTTCAGTATCGACCCCGAGCGGTTGGACGAAATCAAGACCGCTCTCGAGAACGCCGACAAGCGATACAGCGAATTCGACCGTGGCGCCTTCCACTCGCTGTACACCCGCGATCACAACGGGTTGACGATCGAACTCGTCGTCGATAAGTACGCGATTCCCGACGACCGTCGTGGCGAAGTCCTCGCGGTCGCACAAGGCAAGCGGGTCGAGGCCGGCGCCGAATACGTCAAAGACGAACACATGGAGGCGGCCCTCGAGGAACTCGGCCTCGATGTCGAACGGGCGTCCGTGAGCGATGCACCGGCCGGCACCGGCATCCGGGAATAAGTTTTTCGACGCCGTTCGCCACCACTCCTCGGGCGTCGGTCGTTTGAAGGGCCCACCGACGCAAGTCCGGTGACATGCGTCTGGGCTATTCGATCACCTCGTTTCACGGAAGCGACCCGTCGGTCGGTGCCGATCGGGTGCTCGATCGCGCCAGTGCCGCAGCGACAGCCGGGTTCGATTACGTTGAGGCGGGCGATCACCACGCGGTCGCCGGCGGGAACTATCTCCAGAACGTGCCGATGGCGGCTCGTCTGACCGAATCGTTCGATTACGTGGCACCGATGTTCCTCTTGCCGCTGTATCACCCGGTACTCGTCGCCGAGCAGGTCGGAACGATCGCGGCGTTGGCCGACCGGGTGGATGTCTGGTGTGCGGTCGGCCGTGCCGGACCGGCCTACGACGCGTTCGGTATCTCACCCGCCGAACGTGGGGGACGGATGGAGGAAGCCTTGACTGTTCTTGATCGGCTGTGGGCTCACGATGGTGTGTCCTTCGATGGGGAATTCTACCAGCTTGAGGATGTCTCGATCAATCCCAAGGCCGATCCCCGGATCTGTATCGGTGGGAGCGCGGAACCGGCGGTTCGGCGGGCTGGACGCCAAGGGGACGCGTGGGTTGCAAACGCCGATGTTCCGTTTGAGGGTGTGACTCGGCGACTCCCGTGGTTCGAGGAAGCTGGTGGCGGTGATGTCCTCCTCCGTCGGGATGTTATCGCCCTGGCGGACGGCGATCGGGCACGCCGCCGCCGTGACGCCTTGCTCGAGGCTGGCTATCGCGGCTGGCCGGCCGATGCCGGATGGACACTGGCTGGCGATAGCGACGATATCGCGGCCGATCTCGAACGGTTTCGTGATGCCGGCATCGATGAGGTCATCGTCCGGCCGATGGACGGTAAACACGCTACCGAGACGCTCGAAACCGTCGTGGCGGCCCGTGACCGCCTTTGAGATCAAAAGAGGGGTTCACCGCGGGTTTCCCGGCCGAACGCGAGCACCACCACCCCGCCGAGCACGAACACGGCCGCCAGTGGCGAGAGGGCACTGAGATAGCCGTTTTCGACGAGCGTCCCGGCGAGGATCGGCCCGATAACGGCTGCGATCTTCCCGACGCCGCCGGCATATCCCATGCCGATCCCACGGGCTTCCGTCGGGAATAGCTCCGGAGTGTAGGCGTAGATCGCGCCCCAGGCACCGAGGGCGAAGAAACTCGCCGCGAGGAGTCCACCGACGAACGGCAGGAAGCCACTGAGGCCGAGCCCCAACACGTTGACACCAGGCATTGTCGCTGCGAAGACGAAGGTAAACACGCCGGACAACAGCAAATAGACTCCGAGCGTGCTCTTCCGACCGATGCGCTCGACCAGGTAGGCCGCACTCAGATACCCTGGGATCTGGACGATCGCGACCAACAGGAAATACCCGTAGATGTTGCCGACGACGCCAGCCGCACCGACCGTTTTTGGCAACCAGATGAACACACCATAATACCCGAAGTTGATCGCGAACCACGCACCGCCGATCATCAACGACTGCTGTCTGAGATCGGGAGCAAAGAGCCGTCTGATCGACGGCGTCGCTGTCGTTTCAACGGCCTCGGCATCGATCAACTGGGTCACTTGGCCATTGGTCTTGGCGATCGCCTCCAGACGAGCGTTCGCGGCCTCGATCCGACCCTTCTGAGCGAGGTAATACGGTGTCTCCGAAAGCGCCGAACGGATCACGAACACCAAAAGCGCCGGAAACGCCGCACTCGCAAACAGTAGCCGCCAGCCAGCGACGGCCCCGAGTCCCGGTACAGTGACCGTCCCAGCCGGTGAAGCAAGCGCCGCGAGGAACACCCACGCCAACCCGACGGCGAGAACGTTCCCGAGTGGCCAAAACGCATCCAGATACACGAGATATCGCCCTCGTCGGTCGGTCGGCAGGTGTTCGGAGAGATAGGCGGTGTCGACGGCGAGGGCACCGCCGAGTCCGACCCCGGTGAGAAAGCGGAGCAAAAAGCCGGTATAAAAGCCGGTTGCCGCCGCTGTGAGCCCAGCGAACACCGAGTAGGTCAACACCGTCCACTGGAAGGCTGGTTTTCGACCGTAGTGGTCGGCATACCAACCCCAGGCCCAGTTGCCGACGATCATCCCTGCAAGGCTTGCACTCCCCAACAAACCGGCTGCGAGCCCCGACAGCGACCACGCCTCGATCAGGATCGGTAGGGTGAAGCTGATGATGATTACTTCCATCCCGTCGAACGCCCAAGCACTGCCACAGATCGCGAGCAAGCGCCGATGAAAGGCGCCCACAGGAATCCGATCCAGTATTTCGGCGACGCTAATTGTTTCGGTTCCCATCCGCAACCGCCTCTATCGAAATTTGATTGCTGAATATACTTGTAAATGTTGAAAATATCTTTTCGAAAGTGATTTTGTAGAATATATTTCTTCAATATGTGGGTGAACAGATACAGATAGCCGCTCGGCGTAGTAATCACATGGCCATCGATGGGACACATCGTTTACCCACGGACTATGATGGGTGGGAGGAGGTCGGAACCCAAACCGAGACCATCGCCGACCTCCCGGTCGTCACGGTTCGGGCCCACAGTGCAGTCTTCGAACCGGTTGCCGTCCGTGGGATTGCCGATCGTATCGGGCGGAATGTCGATAAAGCACCCCGCGGCCTCTTTACGACCCAGCTCCGATTTGATCCCCTGCCACCGAAGGCGCCACAGGTAGTGTTGCCGATCGCCGCCAAGTACGCGAAACGGGAGTTTGGCCGCAGTCTCGAGACTGAGGGACTTGACAGCGTCACTGTCACCGGCGAACGCCGGTTTCGCTATGATGGCGGGACGGGTCGTGCGTTTCGCTATCGAGTCGATTACCCGCTCGATGGCACAGCGGTGACGACCGCCGAGCGACCCGAGGTGATCCCGCTTGCCTGTATCGTCTGGGGGGCGATCTGGCCTGCCGAGCCGATCTTTACGATGGGAGGTGGTATCTATCCCGCCGAATCCATCGAAGATGCCGTCGCTGCCGCCGGTAGTACTCCCGACGTTGACACTGAGCTTACGGTCGCTACCGACGATCACCGACGGGAGACGTTCACGTTGCTCCGGAAGATCGCCGCCTCGACGTAGGCCGGCCACGGTTCATTTATCAGCTCCACCAGCGAATTTCAGGACATGCAAACACACATCGTGCCGGTAGGATTTGACTACGACCGGCTGATCGCGCCGTTGGTCCGTGAGCATCTTGAGGTGGATCGGGTTTTACTTCTTGAGGGGGCCGTCGGCAGCGAGGCCAACGTCGAGTACTCGACCCGGCTGGCCCGCAAGCTTGAACAGGACTTTCGGAACTTGTTGGGAGCCGAAACCGAGCGGATGACGATCGCCAACGTCTATGACTACGATGCCGCCTTCGAGGCCGCGTTCAGTCGGATCAACGACGAACTCGACGCTGGTGGCGAGATCTGGGTGAATATCTCCGCGATGCCACGGACGGTGAGCTTCGCGTTCGCGACGGCGGCCCACTCGGTGATGATTGAACGGGAGGACGACCGTGATCGGATCCACACGTACTATACGGCCCCTGAGAAGTACCTCGAAACCGAACTCGCTGAGGAGTTGCGTGCCGGTATCGGTCTGCTCGAGGACATCGTGGAGGGCGGCACCATCCCGGACGACCGGATCCGGAACCGGCTTCAGGAGGCCCGTGACTTGATCGAGGAGTTCGACGAACGCGGGACGACCATCGGTGCCAAACGGATCGGTGAGAGCCATATCGTTGAACTTCCGGTCGCATCGTTCTCGCCGGTCAAGCCGTTCGAGGAACTCATTCTCTTTACGCTCGGTGAACACGGCGAGTTCGATAGCGTCTCCGAGCTCGCCGAAACACTGGCGAGCGAGCTCAGCGAGGAGTACACCGACAGTTTCCGATCGAAGGTGATCTACAACGTCGACCGACTTGGCCCTGGCGGGAAGGGATACATCGAACAGGAAGCCACCGGGAAGTCCTATCGGACCCGACTCTCGCGGATCGGTGAACTCTGGGTGAGAGCCCACGCCGATGAAGCCTCACTCGCGACGCCCAACTGAGAACTAAGAATCGCTCTCAACCGCGATCGTGTCCACGTTCCAGTTTTTTGATTCGGGTCGATAAGGCGAGAAACGTCGCCGCCAGCGTCAACACGATCGCGCCAGCCGCCGCGTAGTCATGGGCCGGCACGGCATGAGAGATCGAGCCATCGGCCAACCGTTCGGCGGGAATCGATGTGTGATGGGGCTTGCCGACCAACGGCACGAAGTAATCGACGAGATCGTTAAACCCGTACCAGAGGACCGCGACTAGTACCGCCCGCACCGGAAAGTCACTGTACCGGTGGATTACGAACGCCTGTAACACCATCGCGAGATGACTCCAGACGAGGAAGTTGTACATCGCCCAGTGTTGGTAAGAAAAGGCATCCTTGAACAGCACGAGGATATAGGGCGTCCAGAGACCGAGTTTGATACACCCGAAAAAGGCGAGCGCCGAAAGCCACTCGCGGGCCTGTCCCAACCGCCAACTCGCAAAGCTCAGCGCGATGAACAACGTCGCGGTCGGGCTGTCAGGCACGAACGGCCACATCAATAGTGGCTCATACGCGAACTGCCAGTCGATAGTGGGTGTACTGAACGGATGGATACCGTAGTACCAAAACCCAAACGCCGTCCCCAGGAGATTGACGGCAACAATCACCCAGACGAGCCGGAGGGTGAGGTTCTCGAGCCAGGCGGGTAACGGTGCGATATACACCGGCAGTGGCTCCCGGGACGGTAGTCGATCGTCGCTGCCATCGATCATCTCGCGGACGCCCTCGACGAACCCCATCACCACGGGACTACGGTGAGAACGAGATAGATGTGACGATCCCGCTGTCGTTTTCGTAGCTGATAATTTCGGAGCTAGTTCTTTATACGACGATCGGAAATTGGGGTAGCACCAGGGGGGGTTACACTTTGGCAGTACAAACCGGAGTTCCCGGGTTAGATTCGTTACTGCGCGGTGGCTATCCGGAAAATCGCTCGGTATTGATCATCGGTGGACCCGGGACTGGTAAGAGCACGATCGGGATGCAGTTTCTACAAAGCGGGCTCGATGATGACGAGCGGTGTCTGTTCGTCAGTACCGAACAAACACCGGAGGAAATCCGCTTTTCGTTTGCTCCGTTCGGTTTCGAAATCGATCATGAAAACCTGATCATCACCAGCGTCCACGCGACGCCCGGACGAACGCTCGAGGAGGGAGAAGACGAGACGCTAACGCTAAGTACGCTCGAAGGTGATGAACTGATCGGTAGCGGCTACTCGGCACCCTTCCGAGAGCAGTATATCGAACGGTATCTCAAGGAATTCGGCCCAGTCGATCGGGTCGTCTTCGATAGCATCTCCGGATTATCGGTTCTCTCGGGTGATTCCGATATGTTCAGGCGTGCGGTGCTCGATTTGGTTCGGCTGTTCTCCGATGAGTTCAACGCGACGTCGTTGTTCATCGCCGAGGGACAGGACGACACCGTTCACACCGGACGGCGGGAAGCCAACGCATTGCAGTTTAGCACCCATGGGGTTGTCCGACTCGGGCGGAAGTTCATTGATGGCGACCCCCACCGGTTCCTCCGGGTCGTCAAGATGCGGGGCATTGACCACGATACCCGCGAGTTCGAAGTCGAGTTTACGAGCGGTGGTGTCCGCGTCGCCTCAACGAACCAGACCCAGTCGGCGCCGTTCCTCGATCATGAGTTCCTCGATACCGGTATCGAGGGGCTCAACTGGATCTGTGGTGGCGGCCTGATCCGGGGTGAAACTGCGCTGCTGGAACACGACGGCCGTGCCGATATCAACGTGTTCGTGATGAATGTTATCGCATCCACGCTCCGGAACGACGAGGCGGTCGTATTGCTGCCATCGGCGAACCTCGGCCCCGAACGACTCGACGGAATGCTCTCCCAACACATCGACGATACCCAACAGCTCCTTGAGGAAGACCGCTTGTTCATCCTCGATCTGACCGGCCTCTGGGACGGTGATCGCTACAACGTGTTCTCCCCTCCGCGACGGTCCGAGGGGTTCTTGAATTCGATCCTGCACAGCATCACCCCGATCCGCGAGCGCATGGTCAAGCGGATGTTCCAACGGATGGACGAGCGCCGTGGCGATCGATCGGCGACGACGGTGGTCTACACCGAGTCGATGCTGCCCCAGTTCGATCCACTCGAGATCCGGCAGCTCACCTACTGGGGAAAAGAGACGATCCTCGGTTCCGACGAGCTGGTTCTGTTCGTCCACAATCCCGACACGATGGACGAGAAACTCGCGGAGTTTTACGTCTACGACGCCGGTCAGATGCTTCGGACATGGCGCGACGATGTCGGTTTACAGTATCTCAAGCTCGAGAAAGCCCCTACCGGATCGATGGGTTCGGCCCATCTCGTCGAGAACATCGGTCATCCACCGTATGTACAGGTTCAACATCCGGCCGATTCCGGTCACTTCG
The DNA here is from genome assembly GCA_042219475.1 of Halobacteriales archaeon. Lineage (GTDB taxonomy): Archaea > Halobacteriota > Halobacteria > Halobacteriales > Hikarchaeaceae > Chewarchaeum. The sequence goes on along the minus strand of JBDGPX010000033.1, from coordinate 12,319 downwards.
GCGACAACGAGCTGCCGACGAACCGGCCAGCCGAGCACGTTTCCCACGACGATCAACCCGACATCGAAACCCTACTCGGACAGGTACGGAGTGAAGACTAATGGCTGACGCAGACACACAGACGAACACGGCAGAACAGCTTACTGAAACCGCCGAATACATGGCGACCGCGATCACCCGTGGGTTCCAACTCCACGATGAAGGCAATCGTGAAGAGGCACTCGAAGCCTTCGCGATCGTCGACCGCAACCAGTTCGCCCACATCGATGACCAGGAAGTCAGACGGGCTGCGGAGGCCTTCGTCGATGCGCTTTGGGCCAAAGACGAGATCGAAGAACAACACATCGAGGACAACGGTGAATTCCGAAAGGCTGAACTCCGAATGGCCGATTGGAGCCCCGTTCAGGATGCCCTCGAACGCCGAGCGGACGTCATCGGCATGGACGAGGCGTACGCCCATCAGGCGACGAAGGCATGGCGGAATCACAAAACCGGCGGCGACTACTGGACACCGTTCATGGAGGCGCAGCTCCATCAGCTGAAGGCCGCGATGCAGGATCCGAATATCCCCCATAAGCCCCGGTATGGCCAGTCAGGGTATGGTCCCGAGGTCATGCGCTATCTGACCTGTGTCGAGCTCCATGACATGCACAGCAAGGAGCACTGGCGACAGGCCAAACAGATGATGGTCCCGTATTACGAGCGCATCCTCAAGGCGCATCAGAAGAACGGATATCCGATCCACCCTCGGTGATGCATAACTCGGTCCGTGCTTTCGTTCGTTGTCGTGATCTCGCCGTTTCCCCCGATCCGGCCTTGGTTTCTGCTACGCGAAGAGCAGTACGAATCCTCCGATCAGTCCGACCGCGAGCAGGTATGTGACGTAGTCGGCTGCTCCATACGAAAGGGTGATGAGCGTCGTCCGGCTCTGATTTCGATCGAAATCCCGGGCGGTGAGTGCTTCTGAGAGGTCATAGCCGTACTGGATGACACCCGCCAGAAACGGGATGAACATCGGGATCCGGGCCCGTGCCCGAGCCAGCGGACCGCCTTTGATCACGAGCCCACGAGACCGTTGGGCCTCCTCGACCGATCGAAACCGGCGCCGCATCACGGGCACGAGCCGGACGGTCAAGGAGGCGGTAAAGGCGAGTTTCCAGGGCACGCCGAGCTCGACCAGGGCCGTTTCGAACCGCTCGGCCTCGGTCGTCGTCGCGAACCACGCCGCGGCTCCCGCGATCGTCAACAGCCGCAGCAGGATCACCAGCGACGTGTGGATACCGCCGGTCGTTACCTCGAGCGGAATGATCGGGGTCGAGATTGCCCAGATCGTTCGCCCGTCCGCATAAAAAAAGAGGTTGAGTACGAACAGCAGGGGAATCAAGTAAGCGAACGCCGAGAGCAACCCGAGCCAGCGCCGGACCGCGGGCCCGGTGACGATCACCGTCACGAACAACACGAGGAGCAGGCTCCCGAGCGACCGGAGTTTGGGCAGTCCGATGGCGATCACGACGATCGCGATGACGAAGACGAGCTTTGATCGGGGGTCGAGCCGATCGGCCAACGCCGTCAGGGCCATTCGATCTCACTCCCATCTACGTGGGCGAGTGCTTCCTCGATGGTCGCCGGTACCGGCGTAATATCCCGTTGGTGGGCCCATTCGACGAGACCGGGCGGCCGGATCCCCACATCGATCAGCAGGTCCACGTCGGTGAGGAGCTCCCCGGTCGGTCCGGTGGCCTGAACCTCACCGTTGGCGAGTATAACAACTGAATCGGCGAATCGATAGGCGAAATCAGCCGAGTGCGTGGTCAACACGACCGTCTTATGAATCGATTCGAGATGTTCTCCAAGCGCCCGTGCACCCATCGCATGGAGACCGTGGTTCGGTTCATCCAGCGCGAGGACGGTCGGATCACCGGCGAGCAGCGATGCGATGGCGACCCGCCGTTGTTCGCCGACTGATAGGCTGTAGGGGGCTCGATCCCGCAGTGGTTCGATTTCCATCGCTTCGAGCGCCGCATCGACGCGGGCATCGACATCCAGCCCGCGGTTCTCCGGGAAGAATGCTACCTCCTCTTTGACTGTCTCGGCGAAGAGAAACGACCTGGGATCCTCTGGAGCGAATCCGATAAGTCCGGCATCACGGTCGGCTGTGTTCGTCGGATCGACGCCACCGATCCGGATCGTTCCCGAGTCGGGTTCGAGTAACCCGGCAAGCAACTTCAGCAGGGTCGTCTTTCCGGAGCCGTTCGGACCCATGATCGCGACAGTTCGGTCGGTCTGAACCGTTACGTCGATCCCCTGTACCGCCGGTATGGCGGTCGCGTCCTCGTACGCAAACGAAACGTTCCCGATTCGGATCACCGCCCATCACTCCCGTCGTTCGATCCCGGCCTGGGTGGATTGATCCGATCGTTCCGGGGGAGTCTGTTCGGCGGCGAGCTGTAATTCGAGTTCGAACGGAACGGCCATCCCGGCAGCGTAGAGTGCCGGCCCGAGTGCCGACGGCTGGCCCGTCCGTTCGATGGTGCCGTCTTCGAGGAGCAGGACCCGATCGACCCGGTCGAGCAATTCGCGGGTGTCGTGTTCGGCGATCACGACCGTCCGATCGCTTGCGATCAATCGATCGATCGAATCGATAACGAGTTGCTGATTGGGGTAATCAAGCGTCGCCAGCGGTTCGTCGAGAAGGATGATCGCTGGCTCGACGACGAGCATACCCAACAGCGCGACCGTCGCGGCCTCGCCATGGGAGAGTGCCTCCGTCGGCCGATCAAGTAGATGAGTCGCCTCGAGTAGCTCGGCGTACCGCTCGATCCGGGATTCGATCTCCGGAACCGCGATTCCGCGATTTTCGAGCCCGAATGCGATGTCCCGGCGGACCGTGCTACGGACGAGTTGCTGGGCTGGGTTCTGGAAGACGATCCCGATATCAGCTGTCCGGCTGATTTCTCCATCGACGCGGAGGTCATCACGATCAGCGAGCAGTCCCTTGATCGCTTTTAACAGCATCGATTTGCCGCTTCCTGGCTGCCCACACAGCAGTACGGTCTCGCCGTGTTCGATCTCGATCGACACGTCCGAGAGAATCGCCTGCCCACCGGTCGTTCGCACGGACAACTCGGTCGTCGCGACGGCCGTCATCAGCGTAACTGTGGGATCCGGGACTGTAGCGCTTGTGAGAGCGGCAGGGCGATCACAAAGCCGACGACGGCTTGCAGGATATCGATCGGGAGTTCGGTTGCAAGTGCTCGGGGGATCCCTTCGAGATAGGCCACTGCGGCGACGTAGGCGACGATCATTATCGGTGCGCCCGCCGCGACGGCGATCGCCTTACTCTTGACTGACGGTCCGGCCAACCGCCCGACAACAAAGCCTTCGAGCCCCTTCGCGACGAAGGTGATCGGTGCGAAAAAGGCGAACCCCAACAGAACGTCGGCCGCGGCGGCTCCGACTCCGCCGGCGAGCCCGCCGACGATCGAGCCAAAGAGAAACGCGGCAGTGTAGATGACGATCTCTCCGAAGTTCAGAAAGCCCGGTCCGACGGGGATCGAGACGGCCATCGTCCCGATCGTCGTCGCGGCGGCGAAGACGGCGCCCAAAGCGACCGTTTGGGCGTTAAGGGCAGAGGCGATCGTTTGTTCGGCGTTTTCGAGCTCCATGGTATCTAGCTCGTTATGTCTGATGGCCTGTTATAACTTTGTTACTGTTTACTGGATGACGTTCATCGAACGGTCAACTTATTGATAATCTGTCTGTTAACAACGGCTTTCATCGGATTCCATCCAATCGAAGCCCGCTATACCTCATACACCGTCGCGCCGTCGCCGATCCGGCTCATGTATGCCCGGGCGTCGATGTCGACGGTCTCGAAGGCATCGATCATCCCAGCGGCGACCGAGCGTCGGCGATCGGTCGGGCAGACCGCGAGTACTGATGGTCCGGCGCCGCTGACGGTCACGCCGGTCGCACCGCGGTCGAAGGCCGCTTCCCGAACCGCATCGTACCCGTCGATCAGTTCGGCACGCGCCGGTGTAACTACGGGATCGTCCATCCCCTGGCCCACCAACACCGGATCGTTCCGGCAAATTCCGGCGGTAAGCGTCGCGGCGTTCCCAACGGTCTGTGTCATCGCCGCAAGCGACAGTGTCTCGGGCAGGACGTTTCTGGCGTCCCGGGTCGAGATGACGATATCGGGGAGACAGACTACGACTGGCAGCGTGGCATCGATCGCTGTAATGCGGTCCTTCGTCGCGATCGTAAAACCACCGAAGATCGCTGGCGCGACGTTGTCGGCGTGGGCCTCCCCCGAGACGGCTGCTTCTCCCTCGGCGGCGATCCGAACGAGTTCCTCCTTCGAGTGTCCACAGCCATAGAGCTCGTTGAGCGCGACGGCCGCCCCGGCGGCGCTTGCGGCCGACGATCCCAGCCCGGAGGATGGCCGTACCCCTTTATCGATCCGGATATGTGCGGGGGCGTCAAGAGCCTCGGCAACGACCCCTGCGGTGTTCTGTGTTGGATCCTCTGGAATGTACTGGCTCCCCGTACCGGTGATTTCGATCGTCGTCGTCTCCGCCCTCTCGACGCTGACGATATCCGCCGGTTCGCCGAGCGCGACGCCGAAGATATCGAACCCACTGCCCAGATTGGCACTCGTCGCGGGCGCTCGGGCGACGATCATGCCCTCCCTTGCTCAAGGGAATGGAAAAAGGTAGCGGGATGTGTGGCGAGGAGAATCGCCGGCAGCGCTCGGGCGATGTAGGCCCTCAATCCTCACGAGGCGATAATAAAAGTAGGTGGCTCCCGACGGTGCGGGCATGCACCGATCAGCTGCTCTGGAACAGAGCTGGCGTTCTGTCCGATCGCCTTCCGTTGTGGAGAGCTGTCACGAATGACTGTCGATCCACCGGCTGTGATCCAGGCGTGGGCGGATACTGTCCTCCACGGCGGGCGGATTCTGACCGTCGATGCGGATTTCACGATCGCCGAGGCGGTCGCGATCCGTGACGGTCGGATCCAGCTGGTCGGGTCAGACACGGCAGTCTTGGCCTGTGCTGATGCCGACACCGCGACGTACGATCTCGAAGGCCGGACCGTCATCCCTGGTTTGATCGACTCCCATGTCCACCTCAAGCAGGTCGGCGTCAACCGTGAACGGATCACACTCTTCGATGCCCGGAGCATCGATGACGTCCTTGATGCGATCGGTCGTGTCGCCGACGAGACGCCGTCCGGGGAGTGGCTCATGGCGGCTTCGGGTTGGCACGAGAGTCAACTCAAGGAGGCCCGGCTGCCGACGGCGACCGAGCTCGACACCGTTGCCCCCGAGCATCCCGTCTTCGTCCCACGAGGCGGACACGTCGCCGTGTTGAATAGTGTCGGGCTGACACGAGCCGGAATCGACGCCGACACCCCCGATCCGGATGGCGGCACGATCGTCCGTGATCCGGGTACGGGCGAGCCGACGGGCGTTGTGCTCGAGGAAGCCCGTTCTCAGCTCGTCGAACCGGTGCTTCCAGAGCGAGAATACACCGACCGATTAGCGGCTATCGAGCGTGGGATGGCCGAACTGAACAGCCGGGGCGTCACGGCCGCCCTGGAGCCAGGGCTCACACGGGACGATCTCAGAGCTTATCAACAGATCGCAAGCGAGGGGCGGGCGACCGTTCGGACCGACGCGCTGGTTCGTATCCACACCCTCGAGGACGTCGAGGGGCTGGCCGCCCACTATCATCCCGGGTTCGGCAACGAATTCCTGAAGATCGGCGGCGTGAAGTACCTGCTTGACGGCGGTGTCGAGGGGGCGTATCTCGATGACGCCTACGAGGTCGTCGAGGGCGTCCAGGAGGATGCGGACTATCACGGCCATCTAATCCTGCCGCCCGGCGGCGAGAACGAGCTTCGGGAGATGTTTATGCTCGCCGCCGAGCGCGGCCATCAGGTCCAGACCCACGTCGTCGGCGACGCGGCGATCGAGGTATTGCTCGATGCCTACGAGGCCGTAGCGGCCGAACATCCGATCGATCAGCTCCGGTGGGCGGCCATGCATGTCTTCTTACCCACGGACGAACAGCTCGAACGGATGCGCGAGCTGGGACTGGTGGTGACGGCCCAGAACCACCCGACGTATCTCGGGTTGAACATGCGCAAGTGGTGGGGCGATGAACGAGCCAGTCGGGCCATCCCAGTCCGGACGATGCTCAATGCGGGACTGACGGTCGGCGGCGGCACCGACGCTCCGGTCGTCCCGTGGTTTCCCTTTGATTCGCTGTGGTGGTTGACCACTCGTGACACCGTGACGGCCGGCACCCTCGGACCGGTCGAGGCCGTCGATCGGAAGACAGCCCTGCGGCTGTGGACCGGCCATAGTGCCTACACGATGGGTTGGGAGGACGAGCTGGGATCGATCGAAATCGGGAAGCGTGCCGATCTCGCCGTCCTGTCGACGGATTATCTCGACTGTCCGGGCGACGCCATCAAGGATATCAACGTGACCATGACGATGGTCGGTGGTGAATCGGTGTACGCCGCCTCCGACTGGCCATACCATACGGTTGAATGAACCATTGGCCGGCATCGAACGCAAGGTCCAAGTCCGATCGTGGGTACTCCGAAGGTATGATCGGGATCGTCGGCGGCGGTATCGCCGGCTTGGCGGCTGCCTATCGGCTCCAACGCCACGGTCATGACGTTCGGGTCTTCGAGGCCAGCGAGCAGCTGGGCGGACTGGCGGCCGTCTACGAGACCGCCGGCGATCCAATCGAAAAGTTTTACCACCACCTCTCCCGCTCCGAGGAGTCGATCGTCGAACTGGCCGAGGAGCTCGGACTCGGCGATCGGGTCGAATGGCGGTACAAATCCGACGCCTACTACGTCGACGGTGTCGTCCATCCGATGGACACGATCTGGGAGATCGCTGCTTATCCCCACCTCTCGCTGTACGATAAGTTCCGGCTCGGCATGCTGACGCTTGAGATCGACGTTCGGGGTGGCATCCCGACGTTCGATACCTACGACGATCTTGAGGCGTTTGAGGACGTGCCGGTCAAGGAATTCATCACCGAACACACGACTCGTGGCGTCTATGAACGGTTCTTCGAGCCGCTCCTGAACGCGAAATTCGGCAGCCGGAAGGACGACGTGAGCGCGGCGTGGCTGTTGGGCCGAATCAAGTTTCGGGGCGAACGGGATCTCCTCCGGGGCGAGGAATTGGGCTATCTCGAGGGGAGCTTCGCGACGCTGATCGATGCCTTGCTTGATGCCGTTGGATCCGAGACGATCGATACTGGCATGCCCGTGATCGATATCGGATTCGAGGGCAATGCCGTCGAGAACCTGACCGTCGAGACCGAGGCCGGCGAGACCACCCACAATGTCGATGCGGTCGTCGTCGCGACGATGCCGAACGTCCTCGAGGACCTCACCGGCTACACGTGTGCGATCGACTTCCAAGGAACGATCTGTTCGGTCTGGAGCCTCTCGGAATCGCTCACCGACACCTACTGGTTGAACCTCAAAGACGAGGCACCCTTTGGCGTCCTCATCGAGCACACGAACTTCATCCCGCGTGCGCGATACGGTGGCGAACACCTCTACTACACGGCGAGTTACATCCAGGACCGTGACGAGGACCTCTGGCAACTCAGCGACACGGCCGTCGAGGGACGCTGGCGTGACGGCATCGCGGACCTCTTCCCCGCGTTCGATCCTGACATGATCAACTGGGTGCGGACGGCTCGCAATCCACGTACGGCGCCGGTGTACGAACGGGGCTATCTCGACATGGTCGTTCCCTACGACCTCGGTCCGGCGGTCGCTGATGGGCTCTACTATGCCGGGATGGCGAGCCGGGCACAGTATCCCGAACGTAGTCTCAACGGCGGGATCGAAGCCGGGTATGCGTGTGCGGATCTCATCGCTGGGGAGCAACCACACACACCGGTCGTTCAGGAGCCGTGATCGGGCGCCCGATCGGATATCGAGCCCACCCGTTTATTCGGCGGTGGCGTCCTCGATATCGTCCGGATCGATTCCTGGGGCGTCGGTGACATCGACGTCCTCCGGGGGCGATTGGCCGCCCACCCGGATCTCGCCGTCCGGTCCCTCGACGTAGACGTCGTCGGCGAATCCGCCTTCGGCGTTTGGATGCTCGGCGCGGTCGAGTTTCTCCGGCGTCGAGGCGGCGTCGGGAATTTCACGGGTTCGGAATTCCCCGAGTGGGTCGGCGATGGTGATGCCGTGCGATTCGAAGAAGTCGGTATATCGCTCGTAGTGGGCCTCGAGCTCCTCGCTCGGGAATTCCATCATCTCGGTCCATCCGTGGTTATAAAAATCGAAGTTCGCCTGGATGTGGGTGATTTCACGGGCTTCTGCCTCGGTGTATCCCTCTTGGAGTGCCGTGAGATAGGTATCCATCGTACAGTCGAAAAATGCGTCGAGATGGTCACGACGCTCTTCACGGTGATCCTCGGCGGCCCGGTCGAGGAAGATCTTGGTATGGAGATCGACCAGTCGGTCGTTCGCGACATCGCCGATTACCGGCGCCGACAGCGCTGCCCGCGCCGCGAAATGGCGGACGTTCTGTCTGATTTTCATTACTGTCATGTTCGGTCGCGAACGTCTTCAACGTCCCGGGGATTCGTCGAATTGTTATCTGTGTTATGTTAACATCCACCAACACTTTTTACCGAAGCATTCCATATATTTCGAATTGTATGGTCAAAAAATGGGAGTGTACACAGTGTGGGAGTATCGTCAGTAAGGGGATTATCAAAAGCTTCCAGGGGCCACCACAGCAGTGTGAGACCTGTGGTAACGACGAATTTGATGACCCGTATATCACCGGAGGCATCCATCGAACGATCGATCGATTCAGTTCGGGGTGATGGCGGGTCCGACCTGGATGACCAGAATTGAGAGAATACTTCTTTCTTTCTTTTGGAGCTGAAATCAATTATGGAGGGTATGCGTGTGTCTGCCTACCGTACGGCGATTCCGACGAACCAGATCAAAACAGCAACCCACTTTAATCATGATGTCAAAGTTCTACTATGGCCGAGTCGTACGTGATAATCGGTGATGGAATCGCGGGGAGCTCGGCGGCGGAAACCCTCCGTGAGGAGGACTCAGACGCCGAGATCACCGTCATCACCGAAGAGGGGGAGGCTCTCTATAATCGTATTCTCATCAAGGAATTCGCAAAGGGAAAACTCCCCGAGGCACCCCTCTCGATCCACGACGAGGATTGGTACACCGAGCGTGACATCGCCCTTCGGTTGAACACCCTCGTCACGGCTGTCGATACCGAGGCCCACGAAATCACGACCCATGACGGGGAGACGCTCGGCTACGACAAACTCCTCCTGGCAACCGGTGGGACGCCAACCCAGCTTCCCGTTCCCAACGCCGATGCCGGTGGGGTCCATCACTTCTGGACGTTCCAGGACGCTCGGCGGATCGCCGAGCACGCCGAGGCGGCCGATACGGGGCTCGTGATCGGTGCCGGACTCTTGGGGATCGACTTCGCCGCCATCTGCGCAGCCCAAGGCATCGACGCGCACTATCTGATGCGCGGGAAATCCTGGTGGCGGTACGCTATGACCGAGACCGGCGGGGAGATCATCCACGACGCGCTCAGCGAAAACGGCGTCGAGCCCGTGCTAGAAAGTGGGATCGAGAAGTTCACCGTCGACGACGATGGACAGTTAACCGGGGGCATTGACGCCAACGGCGAGGAGTACGAGGCCGACTTCGCCGGCGTTGCCATCGGACTGAACTACAACACCGAGTACATTCAGGACACTGACATCGAGACTGACAACGGGATCATCGTCGACGAGTATATGCAGACGAATGTCGAGGACGTCTATGCGGCCGGCGATATCACCGAATTCTACGACGTTATCCTTGATCAGCAAAATCAGAACGGATCCTGGGGGAGCGCCAAGGAACAGGGAACCGTCGCTGCCAAGAACATGGTCGCCGACGAAGCTGTCGAGGAGTTTCGGTGGGTCCCCTCGTATTCGATCACCCATTTTGATTTCCCCTTTCTCTCTTTTGGCCATCCGACGCTCGGCTCCGAGGGACCGGTCACCGACGGGAACGATCCCAATGGCGTCGAACGGAAATACGGCGACAACGACTGGCGCCGGCTCGTGTTCAAGGACGGCAAGCTCATCGGTGGCGTGCTCATCGGCAATCTCGCTCCCCAATCGGCGTATAAGACCCTGATTCGTGAGGAACGGATCGTCGAGGACCAAGTCGATAAGCTCCTCGAAGAGCAGGTCGATCTCGACGAACTCGACGCCCCTGCCCAGGAACAGACGAACTGACAACCACGCTTATTCTGGTATTCACTCCGATGTTCTCAATTGCTGTCTGCTGATCGCCATCAGTGATTCTCATCGCCGAGTGGCGGCGATCGATCGAAGGCGTTTTGCGCGGGCCTCGCACAGGGACGTATATGGATACAGGCGCCGACGGAGGCGAGATGACGCTCGCGTTCGAGCTCTCGGCGCTTAGAGCGCTTGCCGACCCGAACGCCGTGTTTAACGACGCTCGTCGGTGGAGTCAGTACGTTGGGGTTATCTCCGATGAGCCGACGTATGTCGTTACGAACTTCACGCGAAAGCGGCGAATCCGTCAGGACTTCTTTTCGGGGCCCAAGGGAAAAGCCGACTCCTTAGCCAGTGTCAAACAGCAGTTCGACACCGATCGGCATGTCTTCGTTGGGACGACCGATGAAGACCGTGAACTCGCCGACGCCCACGACTGGGAATATCTCCCGGTCGAACAGGCCGCCGAGGCTGCCGAGTGGGGGCTCGCCGAGGATGACGAGACCGAGGAACCGGCCGATCCTGAGGACCAACGCGACGATTGGCCCTGAGCGCCGGTATTCCCGGCGATGTCAACCCAGGACGCTTAAACGCCGGGCCGCCCCAGCTACAGGTGATGGCACAGCCCCGTGTACCCGGCAGTCGGGACACCGAACTGCAGCTTGCCTGTGGCCAGACCGTTGACGTTCGACGACTCAACGTCGGCATGCGCGAGTACGCCTGTGACTGTGGGGCCACACACGCGGTCGTGATGGATCCACATCCCCCTGAACGATTCCTGCCGGGCTTTCTCATCGACATTCTCCGAGACGCGATCGAGACCGCCGATCAGGACCGTCGGGGTGAGTTCGGCACCACACATCTGATGGGTCTGGTCATGGAGGAATTCCCCGAGGCCGTTGCCTCTGCCGATGCCTCGGAAGTCGGGGACGTCGGTTTTGCGCTGGTCTGGATGACCGACTTCGACGCCCGACGGCTCCATGAGATCGTCGTCGAGCTCGTGATCGAACTCATGGAACACGCCGTCAGCCACGCCGACTCGGAGGCCTCAATGACCGAATTCGAAGAACAGATGCTCCAGTTCGATGTCACGGAGTTCGTCGAACAGTACCGCGCCGAACGGGATCTGACCGCCGATGACGTGCCGGGCTACGAGCGGGGATGACCGACCCGTTGGGATGTGTCGATGCTTCTCCCTGTAACATGATTCGAAATTCGTAACTCGATTTCGGATTTCATAATATATCGCCGAACTTATTACGATGTGCGAACTGCTGGACAGACAAGAATGAGCGATAGCGACGACCGGACCATCCTCCTGATCGGCAGTGGACCGATTCAGATCGGACAGGCGGCCGAGTTCGACTATTCGGGCGCACAGGCGTGCCGCGCCCTTGCCGAGGAGGGGGTCCGAGTTGTCCTTGTGAACTCAAACCCAGCGACGATCATGACGGATCCGGAGATGGCCGATGAGGTCTATCTCGAACCGATTACCACCGACGCGATCGCCGAAATCATCCGTAAGGAACGCCCCGACGGCGTGATCGCCGGATTGGGCGGGCAGACCGGCCTGAACGTCACCGCGGAACTCGCCGAGGAAGGCGTTCTCGAGAAATACGACGTCGAGGTCATGGGGACGCCGCTGGATACCATCTACGCGACGGAGGATCGGGATCTCTTCCGCCAGCGCATGGAATCGATCGGGGAGCCGGTTCCTGCCTCGACGACTATCACGCTTGACGACAACGAGTCCGTCGAAGGGCTCGACGCCAAGGGACTCCGAAATCGCGTCGAAAGGGCCGTCGAAGAGGTCGGTGGCTTGCCCGTCATCATGCGGACGACCTACACCCTCGGTGGCGCGGGATCGGGCGTCATCGACGACATGGACGAACTCGTCGAACGGGTTCGCCAGGGATTGCGCCTCTCACGGAACGATGAGGTGATGATCACCGAATCCATCGACGGTTGGATCGAACTCGAAT
>JBDGPX010000038.1:0-31452 GCA_042219475.1 Halobacteriales archaeon | reverse complement strand
AAGAGCACGCTCTTCGATGCGATCGGCGTCGAATCGAGCACCGAAAACCAAAACGGCGGGTGACGTAGCTCTGTGGGCGTCGGCCAGCATCGACCACGAAGCTACGCTCAGGGATCGAATGACGGCGAGAAAACGGACCACCGGCCGCTACAGATAGCTCGTGAGGACCGAAACGTCCAGTTTAGGCAGCTAGCTCCTCGTCTTCTTCGGATTTGAGCCGTTCGACGACGTCATTGATCAGGATCACGTCACCGACGGCCCTGACCCATCGATACGGGATGAGCACGCCACGGGCATCGTCGATGTGATCGCCGAAGAGTTCCTGATTCAGATCGCCAAGTGCAAGTGCCGTGACGAGTTCCTCGTCGAGATCGAGCTGGAGATCCTCGACTTCGCCGACGAATACTCCGTTGTTGGAGTAGACTTCCCGCCCGACGAGAGTGGTGATCTCCTGGGGCTCCGCGTCCATATCGGGCCGAATGGCGGGGCGTGACTTAATTGGTTCGGCAACGAGGAGCCGATTCATTCATAGGTCGACATCATCCCGCCATCCCAGGGCAGGTCCCCGCCGTTGAGATGCTGGCCGAGTTCCGAAAACCCGATCGTAAAGAGGTTCCCCACGTCCATCGGGGTCATCATCTCCTTGGTACGGGCCTGTCCCAGCATGACGTCCTCGATCACCTCTTGGACGGAGATCCCGCGTTGTTCGGCGGTGTCGGGGATCTGGTCGGTGACCAGCGGCGTCTTCACGTACCCCGTCGAGATCGAAAAGCCACGGATCCGTCCGTCGCCTTCTGCGGCGATCGATTGGGTTAGCCCACGGATGCCGAACTTCACGATGTTGTAGGCCACCTTGTCGTGAGTGACGTAGTGGCCATGCACCGAGGCCATGTTCCCGACGGCACCGACCCCGTCCTCGCTCTCTTCGATATGGGGCCAGGCGAGCTTGGTGAGATACAGCGGCGCCCGCAACATCACGTCGTGCATCAGGTCGTACTGCTCCATCGGGAACTCGGCGATCGAATCGATATGCTGGAGCCCGGCGATGTTGGCGAGATATTTGATCGCGCCGTGCTCGGCGGCCGTCGCGACGATCGACTCGACGTCCTCATCGGATGAGAGGTCGGCCGGGACCGCCACAACGGGACCGTCGGCGTCGACATCAGCCGCGATGTCGCGGGTTTCCTCCAGCCCCGTCTCGTCGATATCCGTCGCGATCACGGTCAATCCGTTGGCCGCCAGCGCCACGGCGGTCGCCTGGCCGATCCCCGATGCCCCGCCAGTGACGATCGCGACGTTCCCGTCGGTGAAATACGGATCGTCGACGTGGTGGATCGTCTCGCGCGTTATCTCGGGCGGTTCGACCGCCTCCGTTTCCGTGCTCGATTCCGCCGTGTCACCCGATGACATACGCGAATGCTCGGCGGACATGCTGTTAGTAATTTCCCCGATCGGCGATCCCTCGAATGTGGATCCTGGACTGTCTCCGTCTCAAACAAAGCCGTGGGAGGATGTCAGGACCAGGGATCGAGCACTTCTACCGGGTGCGTCACCGGCTCGGCCAACAGCGACTCGATCTGTTCCATACAGGAGGTGCCACTCGCCACGATCGTTCGGTCGGTGTGGTCGGCGAACTGCTCTGCGAGGGGTTCGCCGACGTCCATCGAGAGCTCGTAGTACTCCGATTTGTAGCCGAAGCTGCCGGCCATCCCACAGCACTCGACGTCCGACGTGACGACATCGTACTCGAGCCGATCGAAGACGGCCTCGGTGTAGACGTCGAGCCCGAGCGTTCGCATCTGACAGTGGCTGTGATAGGCCAGCCCGTTGGCCGCCGCGGTCCGATCCAGTCGATCCGGATCGGCGTCGTGTTCGAGCATGCCGTAGATGTACTCGAGAATCTCGTAGCTGTTCTCGGCCATCCGCTGGGCGGATTGCTCGGGCAGCAACTTTTCGTATTCCCGCCGGAACATCCCGAGGTCCGATGGTTCGATCACGATCACGTCTCGGCCGTCGTCGATGTGCTCGACGAGCCCGCTGTGGACTGCACTCGCCTTCCGCTCGGCCGTCGAGAGCATTCCCTGTGAAAGGGGTGCCCGGCCGCTTTCGCCGACGGCGGGGACCGTCACCTCGACGCCGAGGGCTTCGAGGACGCGGACGGCGGCCTTCCCGCGTTCGACCTGGACGTGATTGGTGTACACGTCGGGATATACCACCGCCTGACGTTCGGGATCGTTGATGCGTGGCCCGCGGTCGGCGAACCACTCGACGAACGTCTCGCGTTGGAACTCTGGGAGTTCCCGGCGGCGATCGATCCCGATGAACCGCTCCATCACCCCGCGGGCGAGGTCGGTCCCCGCCAGCCAGTTCGAGACCGGCGCCGTCTTGCTCCCGACTTTCGCCAGCGTTTCGAAGTTCCCGAAAAAGCGTTTCTGGATATCCGTGCCCGCTGATTCGATGTCGGGCGAGAGTCCATCGACCAGGAAATCGAAGGCGGACGGATCCGCTTCGTCGTTGATCCGGTCCCTGACGACGGTGTTGATCCATGGGATATCGATCTTCACGGGACAGGCCGGGACACACCGTGAACAGCCCGTACAGAGGTCGTTGAACTCCGCCGCTACGTCGAGGCCCTCGATGCCGGCCTCCCAGCCCGTGCCGATGCCCCCGGAGTAGGTCTCCCCGCCAAAGGCGTGCCCGCCGACGTGCTGGAAGTTGGCACACGAGTTCGCACAGGCGCCACAGCGGATGCAATACAGCGTCTCCCGGAGGTCATCGTCCTCGCGCATGTCGAACCGGCCGTTGTCGATGAGCACGAGATGGAACTCCCGGTCGTCGTTTTCACCCGCCGATCCAAACCCGGCGACATCCGGCGACTCGAAGTCGAGTTGCGGGGAGTCGGTGGGTGGGGACAACACCGAGACGTACTGGGCGATCGCCTGACCGGTCGCGGTTTTCGCGATCAGCTCGATGAACGGCCCCAGTTCCTCGATCGAGGGGATGATCTTCTCGATCCCGGCGACCGCGACGTGGGTATCCGGTGTGACTGCACACTTGCGGGCGTTGCCCTCGTTGGTCACGATGGCGATCGACCCCGACTCGGCCATCACGAAGTTCGCGCCCGTCATCCCCAGGTCGGCCTCTCGGATCCGCTCGCCGAGGTAATCCCGGGCGAACCGGGTGAGCTCCTCGGCGGTCTCGAAGGGTGTTTCGGGGTCAAACTGCTCGTTGAACAGCGTGGCGATCTCGTCGGTCGATTTGTGGATCGCCGGCCCCACGATGTGGGAGGGGGCCTCGTCGGCGACTTGGATGACGAACTCGCCGAGATCCGTCTCGTAGACGTCGACACCCTTGCTCGCGAGGTGATCGTTGACCTCGATCTCCTCGGTCGTCATCGACTTCGATTTCACGGCCGTTTCGGCGTCGATGTCGTCGGCGACCTCCGCGATATACCGGTTGGCATCCGCGGGCGTGTCGGCGAGATAGAGAGTGCCGCCGTTCGCCTCGACGGCCGCTTCGAGCTCATCGATCAGCGTCGGTAGCTGCTCGATGGCGTCCTCTTTGATCGAGCGAGCCTGCTCACGGAGCTCCTGGTAGCGGTCGAACCCGGCGGTGATCTCCACCCGTTGGTCGTTGAATAACGTGGTGTTATCGAAGACGGCGTCACCTTCCGTCTCGAGCAGTTCCCGAATCCGCGCCGCCTTGCGGTCGCGTGCCTTGCTCATAGGTCAGTCACGATGATCACATGGACGTCTCGCGGGCCATGCACGCCCTCGACGAGTGCCCCCATATCCGCCGTTGCACTCGCGCCGCTGGCGAAGATCGCGCTTTTGTTCCCGGCATCGAACTCCTCACCCAGCCAGCTGATCGCCTCCGGGACCCCTGCAACCAGATCGCTCTGTCGCAACACGGCGACGTGGCGTTCGGCATAGAGGCTCACCGGCTCATCACCCCCAGGGCGTGACTGGATCATGAGCGTGCCGTACTCGGCGATGCCGGCGCCGGCAGCCGTCACACCTGTCGTTGCCCCCGTGAGCTCCGTCGGCGTCGGATCGAGTGTCACCGGTGTGTCCGCGAGTGAGAGTTCCTCAAACGGCAGCGGCGCCCCGACGGCCGGTTCCTCGATTACGTCCATCACTGTCGCCTCGAACTCCTCGCTCGTCGTCCGGTCCCACGTCACCTCCAACCCCCGCAAGGAATCCTCGAACGTCGCGACGAGATCCGTCGTCATGTATCTCAGTGTCACGAGCTAGCGACGGACGCGAATTAACTGTTTGGAGTACCAACGCCGTCAAAATGTACTTCGCCTTGAAGAGTAGTTGTGACCGTTCCAACCGATTGACGACAGGGTGGTGTCAAAGCCCCTGAGCCAATCGTTTTATTGGGCATGGCCGGACAGTGCTCGGCATGGCAACCGATCCGGTCGGCACGGACGAGGTGGGTGATCCGGCAGCCGATGCGGCGGCGAACTACGACTACGCCTCCGATGACGTCGAGCGCCCCGGACTGGTCGATGACCTCGAACGCCGTGTCGACGGCGACGTGCGGTTCGACAGCTACTCCCGGGAGCTCTATGCGACCGACGCCAGCGCCTACGAAGTGACGCCCATCGGCGTGGTCTTTCCGACCGATACCGACGATGTCGTCGCAGTAATGCGGTACTGTGCCGAGCGCGAGATTCCGGTGTTGCCCCGGGGCGGCGGCACCAGCCTGGCCGGCCAGGCGGTCAACGAGGCCGTCGTCCTCGATTTCACCCGGTATTTCGACGACGTCATCGAGATCGATGCCGATGCCCGACGAGCCAGTGCCGAGGTCGGGGTCTATCTCGGTGATTTAAACGCCGAACTCGCCCCCCACGGGCTGAAGTTCGCTCCGGATCCGGCATGGGGTGATAAGAGCGCCCTCGGGGGCGCCATTGGAAACAACTCCACCGGTGCGCACTCACTGAAGTACGGCAAGACCGACCACTACATCGAATCCTGCAGAGCTGTTCTTGCCGATGGGACCGTCACGACCTTCGGCGAGGTGAGCGTCGAAGAGCTCCGGGAATCCGGTGATCCGGACGGCGATCTCGTCGAACGGATCTACGCCGCTGTCCACGACGTCATTGAGAACGACACCGAGGCCGTCAAAGAGCGCTACCCACAGCTCAAGCGCAATGTCTCGGGGTATAACCTCGATCGGCTGATCGACGAGGCCGAGACGGGCACCGTCAACCTCGCCCGGCTGCTGGCCGGGAGCGAGGGTACCCTTGCGATCGTTACCGAGGCGACGGTCAGTCTCGAACCGGTCCCCGAGACCAAGGCGATGGCGCTGTTGACCTACGACAGTCTCCTCGATGCGATGGAGGACGTCGCGCCGATCCTCGAGCACGACCCTGCCGCCGTCGAGGTGCTGGACGACGTGTTGCTCGATCTCGCCCGGGAAACTGAGGAATTCGGCGATGTCGTTGGCATGTTGCCGACGGCGACGAACGCGGTCCTGCTCGTGGAATTCTACGCTGACAGCGACGCTGCCGGCAAACAGAAGGTGGCCGATCTGCTGGCCGATCGGGTCGGTGACATCGATACCGAGGCCGATCCGGCGGCCGACGCCACCGACCGGACCCGGACCGACCGCTACGCCGTCGAGGGCATGGAGGCCCACGATGACGCCGAGCGCGAGCGGTTCTGGAAGATGCGCAAATCCGGCCTCCCGGTTCTGCTTGGCCAAACAACGGATGCCAAACACATCGCCTTCATCGAGGATACCGCCATCCCTCCGGAGCACCTCCCCGAGTTCGTCGCCGACTTCCAGTCGATCCTCGAAGCGAACGATACCTACGCCAGCTTCTATGCCCATGCCGGTCCCGGGGTCTTGCACATCCGGCCGCTGATCAACACCAAGACCATCGAGGGCGTCGAGCGGATGGAGTCGATCGCCGACGCCGCGACCGGCCTCGTCGTCGAGTACGGCGGCTCGGTATCGGGCGAACACGGCGACGGTCGCGCCCGCACCCAGTGGAACCGCAAACTCTACGGCGAGGAACTCTGGGAGACATTCCGGGAGCTGAAGACCGCCTTCGATCCGGACTGGTTGCTCAATCCGGGGCAGGTCTGTGGCGATGTCGATATGACCGAGAACCTCCGGTTCGATCCCGACTACGAGTTCACCACCGGCTTTGATCCGGTCCTCAACTGGGACAACGAGAACGGCTTCCAGGGGATGGCCGAACTCTGTCACGGCTGTGGTGGCTGTCGGGGGCCCCAGGACACCACCGGCGGCGTGATGTGTCCGACCTTCCGGGCCTCACGCGAGGAGATCACCTCCACCCGTGGACGGGCGAACATGCTCCGGCAGGCGATGAGCGGCGAACTCCCCGAGGAGGAAGTCTTCGAGGAGGAGTTCATCAACGAGGTGCTCGACCTCTGTATCGGCTGTAAGGGCTGTGCGAAGGACTGCCCCAGCGAGGTCGATATGGCGAAGCTCAAAGCCGAGGTGACCCACGAGTATCACCAGCGCCACGGTGCTTCGCTCCGTGATCGCGTCTTTGGGAACTTCGATGCCTTGGCGGCGATGGCCAGTCGGATCGCCCCACTCGCGAACCAGGCGCCGAAACTGCCGGGAGCCAGGACGGTGATGGCGTCGGTGCTCGGCATCGCCAAGGAGCGAAGCCTGCCGTCTTTCCATCGCCGGAGCTTCGAGGACTGGTTCGCCGATCGTGGACCACAGGTCCCCCAGGCCGAGGCCGATCGGCGGGTGCTGTTGTTCCCCGACACCTACACCAACTATACCCATCCGTCGACCGGCAAAGCCGCCGTCCGTGTGCTTGAGGCCGCTGACATCCATGTCCAACTCCCGGACGATGTGACTGGGAGCGGCCGACCGCCGTTCTCGAAGGGGATGCTCGATATCGCCCGTGACCAGGCCCGTCGGAACGTCGATGCGCTCGCCCCCGCGGTCGCTGACGGCTGGGATATCGTCGTGATCGAACCATCGGATGCGGTGATGTTCCAGTCGGATTACCTCGATCTCCTCGACGGGGCGGATGTAGAGTCGGTGGCGGCGAGCACCTACGGACTCTGTGAGTATCTCGATGTCCACGATCTCGATCCGGGTTATACCGGCGGGACGGAATCGCTCGTCTATCACGGCCACTGCCACCAGACGGCCATCAAGAAGGACGATCATGCGGCCAACGCATTGCGATCGGCCGGTTACACGGTCGATCATCTCGACTCTGGCTGTTGTGGGATGGCCGGCAGCTTCGGCTACGAGCGCGAACATTACTCGATGAGCATGGCGATCGGCCGGATCCTCTTCGAGCAGGTCGAGGACAGCCCCGGCGACACCGTCGTTGCTCCCGGGGCATCCTGTCGTGGCCAACTCGAGGACGGCCGTGGCGAGGAGCCGCCACATCCGGTGGAGAAACTCGCCGAAGCGCTATAGTCCGGCGTTTTCACAGCTCGTCGATGACGTCACCGAACGCCTCGAGGGCCCGTTCGGCCTGCCCCGGGGGATCGGTCACTGAGAGCCGGAACCGATCGGGGGTTCCGAAGAACCGGCCCGGAACGACGAGGATGCCCGCCTCCCAGGCGGCCTGGGCGACCTCGGTTCCATCGGCGCGGTCGTGTCCGAGAAATCCATACGTGCAGTCTGCGGACACCGCTCCGGATAGGACCGATCGATCCGCCACGAAATCCGCGAGGAGGCGGCCGTTGTGGGCGATCCGTTCACGGGCGTCCGCTAGGAGCGTATCGGCATGATAGAGGGTTCGCCGTCCCAGTTGCCGGCTCGGATCGGCGACTGCTGGGACGTGATTGGCGACCCGTGCGGTCGTCTCGATAAACGACGGTTCGGCGATGATCCAGCCGATCTGGAGGCCTCCGAGGCCGAAGACTTTCGTCAACGAGCCGGTTACCACGACGTCGGACAGGCCGGCGGCGGTCGGTCCGCCGAACCCTCTGTCGGTTGTCGGCGACGTGGTGTAGGGTGCATAGACCTCATCGACTAACACTGGCGCGTCGATCGTCCGGGCCCGCTCGGCCACCGCGTCGATCGTCGCACGATCGGTGTCGACCGCAGTCGGGTTGTGACGGTTGGTCACCGTGACGAGTGCCGTCGTGTCGTCGATCGCCCCTCCGACGCGGTCCGGTGACAGCGGTGCACCATCTTCAAGCGGCCGTCTGAACCGCCTGACGGTGGCACCGAGTGCCTGTGGCGTGGCGGTGAGTGGTTCGTATCCCGGCTTTTCGACTAACACCGATGGGGGGCATTTTTCGGCCTCGTCGATCGCGGCCGCCGCGACCAGAAAGTTCGCGTGAGTCGCTCCGGCGGTCACCAGGATCGCGTCGGTCCCGACGTCGTATCGGTCGGCTAATTGGCTCTCAAGGGTCGTGTCGGCGGGCGGATCCGACCGCTCGACGAGCGGATCCGGGATCGGTTCAGGCCGGGTAGCTTCGTGACCCAGATCGCTCGATCCGAGATCGATGTCGGCGGCGGCGGGCCGGCCGTGGATCCATTCGAGATAGTCGATCGCAGGGAACACGATACGCCGGGTACGGCGGGTTCCCTGTTAACTCTTGTAGTGACAGAGGGACTTCGGGAGGTGACGGCCATGATTCACAGATCACCGATCTGAGGCCCCGATCAGCCGGTGGGAACGACGATGACCTCCCCATGGGCATCGAGCTCGTGGTGTCGGGGATGGCCTGCCGTCTGGATGGTGGCACCATCCGGTCAGCACCAGCCATCGTCGCCCCGAAACCGGGACCTCAGCCGACGACCAGTACCAATAATCCGATCGATGCCGCCATCGTGACCGTCAACGTGGTCATCAACAGTATCCCGGTGACGACCGACAGGTCACGACCCGATCGTGGGGTAACTGCATCTACCAACGATCGAATCGTGGCCGGCATCATGATCGGCTCCCCTCCCCTCGTCTGGAAGCGCTGTTCCGGTGCGCTGTGAACATGGTCCGTCGAACCCTCCCTGACCCACATGGAACCACACGGGTTCGTGTGGGCGACCTGAACTACTGGAAAGACCATGATAAAGCTATCCGGTGGAATATCGTATCTGAAAGGCTGTGTTGGTATATCATGCCACTACTCCGATCGACGGATCCATTTCGATGAGCCGTGCTCTGAGCCACGAACCCTAATGGGCCGGCCCTCATAGGACCACCTATGACCGACCGTGGCGGGCGAAACGAACTCATTGATCGTATCGCCGAGCTGGAGACGACGCTTGAGGATCTCCAGTCACAACTCCAGCGCCCGCCCCGCGGCCCTCTCGGATTGCCGCGGCCGCCGTCGCCCCGGGAACTCCTCAGGGCCACCGACGAGGTGCTGATCCCGACGGCGATCGCGATCCTCAAAACGAATATCCGGATCCTTGAGCTGCTCCAACGGACGATCAGACTGGCCGAATCCGGCGGTCGTGTCCAGGAAAAAGGGGCGACAGCCCGTGATCGCGCCACCGAGCTGAGCCGTGAGTCGCTCACACGGCTGGAGGCGATCCTCGAGGATCTCACTGAAGCGCTTGAGACCGGCGGCATGCCACAGGATCCGGAGGCTCGGTCGATCATCGAGGATGCCCGCCAGTTGAGCCGTGAGATCAACACCCGGCTCGCCACCCCGGATGAACACCCGGAAGCCACTCGTTCTGCGGATCGCGACCCTGTTGAGGATACCGACGAAGGAGATGTCTCGATCGATGTCGAGTCCGAATTAGAATCGATCAAATCGGAGCTGAATGCGGCCGAGAACGGTGACGATCCCGATAGCGAGAACGACGATGGGGCCACATGAGTGCCGTTGTTGCCGCCGGTTTCAGATCGGGCGGAATCGATAGCCGTCCCACTCTTGGCTGTCGGAATCTTTGATCCCGGCAGCTGGATCGCGCAGCTCTTCGACGTACACCGGTTCGACGGTGGCGCCGATCGATATCTCATCGGTGGTTACCCCGCCGATGGCCCGTACGGTATCGCCGTCGATCTCGAACTCGACGATCGCCAGTGTGTTGGGTTCCCGAACGCCCGGTGGCGCCGACGTACTGGTTGTCCAGGTGATCACCGTGCCAGTCCGGTCGCTGAGATCGATCGTTCGGCTCGGGTGCTCGCCACACTCGGGACAGCGGGTGTGGGTCGGATAGGTCAGGTGACCGTTCGGACACGCCATCGCTTCGAAACTCATCGGGCTACCTCCACGAGGGTCGTCGTCACACAGTTGCCAAAGCCCCCCACGTTACACGCCAGCCCGACATCGGCCGGGACTTGTCGTGGTCCGGCTTCTTCGAGGAGCTGTGCGTACAGTTCATACACCTGTGCGACACCGGTCGCCCCGAGTGGGTGGCCTTTGGACTTGAGCCCGCCGCTGGTGTTGATCGGCAACTCGCCGTCCCGATCGGTCACGCCTTCCTCGATGGCCTTCCAGCCTTCGCCCTTTTCGAAAAAGCCCAAATCCTCGGACTGGAGGAATTCGAGGATCGTGAACATATCGTGAAGTTCCGCGACGTCGACGTCGTCCGGCGTCCGGTCGGCCATCGCGTAGGCTGCCTCGCCGCTTTTGACGACACCTTCCATCGTCGTCGGGTCCGATCGTTCATGGACCACGTGTGTGTCCATCGCGCCACCGATCCCCGAGATGACGACGTAGTCGTCGGTGTACTCCTCGGCGACTTTGACGGGACACAAAAGGAGTGCGGAGCCGCCGTCGGTGATCGGACAGAAGTCATAGAGTCTGAGAGGATCAGCAACGATCGGTGACTCGATCGCCGTTTCTAAGTCGATCTCCTTGCGGAATTGAGCGTGAGGGTTGTCGACACCGTTGCGGTGGTTCTTCACGGCGACCTTCCCCAGGCTCTCGCGTGGCGCGTCGTAGG
Source organism: Halobacteriales archaeon (assembly GCA_042219475.1). Taxonomy (GTDB): domain Archaea; phylum Halobacteriota; class Halobacteria; order Halobacteriales; family Hikarchaeaceae; genus Chewarchaeum. The sequence goes on along the minus strand of JBDGPX010000038.1, from coordinate 20,586 downwards.
TATCGAGATACAGCCGGGCGGTCAATCCGGCGAAACTGGGGAGGGTGACGCCGTGTTTGTACTCGACGGGATGGGTGATCGAGGCGATGATATCGGTCGCCTCGGCCGTCGAGCGGTGGGTCATCTTCTCGCCGCCGACGAGCAACGTCATGTCGCTGGCACCGCTCGCGATCGATTGCCAGGCCGCGTAGATACCGGCCCCGCCGGAAGCGCTGGTCTGATCGATCCGCTGGGTGTACGCCGGTTGCACCCCGAGATCGTTGCCGATCGCGTTCATGATCCCGGTCTGGCCCTCGAACTCGCCGCTGGCCATGTTGGCGACATAACAATGCTCGACCGTCTTCGGCGTGACCCCTGCATCCGTGAGACAAGCGTCGCCGGCTTCGCGCAACAGATCGAGAATCCAACCCTCGCGTTGACCGAACTCGGTCATCGAGGCCCCGATGATCGCAACGTCCCTGCTGTCCATAGGCGCCCGTTCCAGTACTCGACGCTTGTAGGTTTGGAATCTGATCCGGCCGATCGATCCAGGCCGAGGTGGATTCGTTTGGACGGTCGGAGTCGGGCCGATGGATATCGGAACTCCGGTCACGCACCGAGTGTCTTCCTCCCCGATCAGAGATCCATCGCGCCGTTGACGTCGATCACTTCCCCGCTCATATATGAGGCTTTCTCGCTGGCGAGGAAACAGACGACGTTCGCGATCTCCTCGACCTCGGCGAATCGCTTGAGCGGGATGTCCTCACGGATGCTTTCGAGGATCTTCTCGGAGACGCCCTCGATCATGTCCGTTTTGGTGTATCCGGGAGCGACACAGTTGGCCGTCGCGCCGTGGGGAGCTAGTTCAAGTGCCAGCGAACGGGTGAACCCGAACAACCCGCTTTTGGCGGCGGCATAGTTCGCCTGTCCGTAGTTGCCCTGCTTGCCCACGACACTGGAGATGTTGATCAGCCGTCCCTGTTGGGAGTCTTTGAGATCTTGGAAGAAAGCCTGACTCACGTTGAACGTGCCATCGAGGGTGACCTCGATCACGCGACGCCACTCGTCGTGACTCATGTTTTCGAACTTCTGATCCTCGGTGAGGCCGGCGTTGTTGACGACGACATCGACCGGGCCGAACGTCTCGTTCACTTCGTCACGCATCGCCAGGACGTCATCGACGCTTGTGACATCGGCCTGGACCGGGATCGCGCTGCCGCCTGACGCTTCGATCTGCTCGACGACCTCCTCTGCGAGCTCCTCCGACCAGTGGTAGTTGACCGCGACGTTGGCTCCCTCCGAGCCGAGTTGCTCGGCGATACCCCGACCGATCCCCCGTGATGCCCCGGTGATGACACAGGTTCGCGTGAACTCAGTATCGGTTTCAGACATGGTTTCGAATGCCCCAACGGTTAGTGGCCAGCGGTGCCGCTCGGATCGACCGACCGACATCCGGCCTTACCGGTGAGGAATGCCCCCACCTTCAAGAAAATTCCTGGATCGTTTTGCCGGTTTCTCACCGCAGACCGGTGACTCCAACGGGCGGTGGATGGAAAAAGCAGTGCCGTCGACAGTCGTGGTGTGTTAGCGATCGGTCAGCGTCGCTGCTTGGTCGATCCAGTCGGCGATCCGCGACTCGGCGACACCGATGGACTCCGCCAGTTCGGTCTCGTCGGCAGCCGCGAGCGCCTCGAGATCGTCGATACCGGCTGCAAGCAGGCGATCGGCGTAGGCCGGACCGACGCCCTCGACCTCCTGGAGTTCGGCGGCGCCGCCACCGGATCGCTCGGCAAACCAGGCGGCGACCTCCGGCCACAACTCCGCGTGCGACCGTGAGGACACCGAGAGCCCGATGTGGCCGGTCGTAGCCTCGATCGTGCGGGTATCATCTGAGGGGATGACGTCGTTGAACGGTTTGGAGGCCTCCGGCGGCACGAGGTGATCGTACTCGGCGACCAGGTTTAACACCGGCATGTCGATGTTCTGGAGATCGACGTGTTGATCCCCGAGATAGAGATCGTTGGTATAGAGGTTGTTCTCCTGGTAGATTTCCTCGAGGAACTGACGATAGGTTTGGCCTGCCATATCGATGCCGTCGGAGAGCCACTTCTCCATTCGGGCGAAGTTCTCGACGAAATCCTCGTCGTCTAAGTTCTCATAGAGACGGACGTATTTCGAGATGAGGTTCTCGACAGGATCCATCAGCTGGAAGCCAACATCGAAGAATTCCGAGGGGATCGTTCCGAACGTCTCGGCGACGGTTGCCGGATCGTAGTACTCGTCGTCGCCCCACATCTCGAGAACACCGCCGCTGTCCTCGAAACAGAGCCCGGCGGCCATCAGGCCGAGAGCGTTGACCTTCTCCGGATGGAGCGCACTGTACATCACGCTCATCGTTCCCCCCATACAGTAGCCAAGCAGGTTGATCGCGTCCTGATCGCTACGCTCACGGACGACATCGACACAGTTGTCGATGTAGCGGTCGACGTAATCCTTGAGCGTCAGATGGGCATCCAGCTTCGAGGGCTCGCCCCAGTCGATGAGATACACGTCGAATCCAGCCTCCAGTAGGCGACGGACGACGCTACGGCCGGGTTGAAGATCCAAGATGTACGGCCGATTGATCAGCGCGTAGACGATGAGGATCGGGACGTCCTGTTGTTCGTCCGGTTCGATCCCGGCGGCTTCGGCGTCATAGTGGAGGAGTTCGAGCTTGTTCTCCGAGTAGACGACATCGCTCGGGGTCGTCCCGACGTCGATGTCGGCCATCTCGATGGCCCGCTCGGGGGCGACGGTGCTGGCGTCGACGAACTGCGTCGCTGCTTCCCAGGCCTGTCGCTGGATGTCAAGTGGTGTTGTGAGTTGGCTCATGGTCTTGCTCTGTTTCCTGGTGCCGTGAGGACTCACTGCTCGTCCTCGAGGTGATCGAGGACGCGATCGAGCTTTCGCTCGACCGATTGCTGACGCCGTTCGAGTTCGATGAGCCGCTCGCCGACCTCGACGATATCGCTTTCGGTGGCGAACCCCATGTCGTGGAGGTTCGACTGGGTTATCTCATCGAGTTGTTGTTGCATCTCGAGCCCCTCATCGACGGACTGTCCGGTCGCGGCGGCGAAGGCCGAGGTGCCCATGATGTCCTTGAACGCCTGATTGGCGGCGTTGAGCCAGGTGTCACGGAATTGCTCGTAGGAGACATCATCGCCCTCGACGGCGTCTTCGAGTTGGGTGGCGATCTCTTGGGCGGCCTCCATCCAGGTCTCGTAGGCGTTGACGTATCCCTCGACGCCGGACTCCATATCGACGCGTTCGGTCGATTCCTCGATGGAATCCATCCAGGCGTCCATAAACTTCGATTGGGCCTCGACGTTCTGTTCGAGGGCTTTCGCGAACTGTTCGTTCATCTGTTCGACGTTCTCCTGCCATTCGTCCATATCAGTCATTGGCGTTGTCTTACTCATGGGTTTCTCGTGTAGGGTGAAAAACGGTTAATTTCGTTTACGGGATCGTCGATCGGAAGCCCGACCACGGTTGGTCGATTCGATCGACAGTGGTTGCTCGAGTTACTTCGACTCGACGTCGATATCGACGGCCTCGGCGGCTTCGGTCATCTGGGATTCGACGCGCTCGTGGGTATCGAGGAAGCTGTCGAAGGCGGCGTCGACCGTTTCGACGTACTGATCGGTGAAGCTCTCGGAGGTGTTCTCGACCTCCTCAAGGGTGTTCTCGATGGCCTTCCAGGTGTCGTCCTGGACCTCATCGAGGGCATCGAACTGCTCCTCGACGGTGGCCTTCAGTTCCTCGACGTCGACCTCCTCGCCGGGCATCGACGAGGCGACGGTATCGAGGTAGGAGAGCACGAGCCGCTCGCTCATGCTTGTGCTCTGTTTCTGGAGGGATTTCTGCGCCTCAAGCCCCGATTTGAGGGCGTCACTAGCCTCGATTTGGAAGTCAGCGGTACGGGTGAACGCTTTCTGGGTTTGTTCGATTGCGGTGCGTTGCATGTCGAAGACTGTGGTGATAGTGTCGTTGGTACTCATTGGGATTCACTCCTGGTTCCGTTTGATCGGAATAACGACCGTCTGGACGATGTCGCCTTCTTCGATGTCGAGCGCCTCGCGCTCGGCATCCGGAATGCTGATTCGGCCGCCCGACTGGACGCGGGTCTTAAACGCCGCCATGCTCCGGCTCATCGCGTCGAGCTGGGACATGCCGAACCCGCTGCCGGTGCCGGCCGAAAACATCCGCTTGGCCATCTCTGCCTGCTGTTTCATCGCCTCTTCGCCCGCTTCTTGAAACGGGTTGGCGAACATTGCGGGCGGCCACGGGGATTCATCGTCGTCTGGCATCGGTCAAGTAGGACAAGGACCTCTAGAGGGATAAAGGTTACTCTCAAAACCATTCAATGGTATCTAAAACCATTTAATGGATATAGACGAGAAAATCAAAGCCGGAGAAACGCCAGTATCGTATTATTTTGCCGGTAATGAGGGCTGTGGCGGTCGTTAGGCTAATCCAGCACCGTTACATACCGTGAACCCGTTCGGTTAGGCATGGCCGAAGAGTCCTGCTCCACCACCGCGGCGATGCCGTGGGAGCCGTTCGCGACCGCCTGGACGCGTGCATCCGGACACATGGCAAAAAGCGTTCTCGAAGCCAACCGGGCGATGGCGGCGGCCTTTGGATTCCCGGGGTCCGGTACAAACGGCGAAAGCCCGGCGTTTGAAGTCCCGCTTACCCCGATGACATATCGACGGGCCGACTGGTCGTTCGACCGGTCGGTCGACCACCGCGAGGATATCGCAGTTGGGGATTACGTCCGGTTCTCCAAACAGCTCGCCGACGATGATGTCCACGCCTTCGCCAAAGCGAGCGGCGACACCAACCGATTGCACCTCGACGATGATTTCGCCGTCGAGACGCGATTCAAGCAGCGAATCGCCCATGGGACGCTCGTTTCGGGGACGATCAGCGCCGCATTGGCCCGGCTGCCGGGGCTGACGATCTATCTCTCCCAGGATCTGGAGTTTCTCCGGCCGGTCGATATCGGCGAGACCGTAACGGCGACCTGTAAGATCGTTGAGGATCTTGGCGAGGACAAATACCGCCTCACCACGGTCGTCGAGAACGATGACGGCGAGACGGTCGTTGATGGCGAGGCCGTCGTACTAATCGACGAGTTACCTGACGTCGACGACTGACATAATTAGTGCGCCGTCCGACCGGCCAGCCAGTGGGACTTTTGCCGGTGGGGTCCGTTACTTCGGAGACATGCACGAAGCAGAAGTCCGTGGCGTCGGCGTCAGCGTCGGCGATGAGGGGCGAGGTGCGCCAGCGGTCGTGTTGGAAGCCGATGGCCGCCTTCTGCCGATTTTCATCAGCCCCGATCAGGCGCAATCGATGGAGTTAGCGCGCCGGGGGACGCCGGCCGAACGACCGTTGACCCACGACCTGCTTGTTGAGATGATCACCGACTTCGGCGGCGCCATCGATCAGATCCGTGTCGACGATCTCGCCGACGGGACGTTCTACGCTAAGATCGACGCGGAACTGTACCACGGCGGTGAGCGCCAACGGTTCGTCTTTGATGCCCGCCCGAGCGACGGGATCGCGATCGCCCTTCGCGTCGACTGTCCGATCATGGTTGCCGAGGATGTCCTCGATGAGGCCGGTAACGATCCCGATGAGTTCGAACTCAGGGAATCCAACGACGACGATCGGGGGCCCGGTCCACGGCTCTGACCGTTTCGAGCGTCTGCCTGACGGCCGTTACCGGTATCTCCTGTCCCTGTCGACCTTTCAATCGGGGATTGTTTGGTGGGGAGCGGTCGAATCCAGAAACAACAAGGCTTTTTTGGTCGTCCTAAAACGTACAGTACAATGGCACGACGGGCCGTCCACGGTCGATCGGATTGCCTGTCCGTGTTGCGTTGAGGCGTATGATTACAATGATCGCGGCGATGGCGTCCGGTTTGCCCCCGCTTGGAGCTGACAGCATCGTTCGGATCCCGTCGTCGTGCACGGTTGGTGGTGTGTCATTAGAGGGATACTATGGCGGATAGCGATCTGACATCCCTGACCGACACCGATCGCCCTGGTCAGGAACTCCCGCTCGAGACTGACATCGAATCGACGATACCAACGGAACCAGCCCGGACCGAACGGACGGTTCTTGAATTGAACGCTGTTTCACGCGAGTACGGTACCGAAACCGCCGTTCGTGACCTTTCGATATCGATCCGGGACGGCGAGATCCTTACGCTCCTCGGCCCGAGTGGGTGTGGCAAAACGACGACCCTTCGGCTGATGGCCGGGCTTGAGCGACCGACCACCGGGACGATCGAACTGGACGGCGAAACGGTCTCGACCCCGGAATCGGGCGCGTTCGTCAAGCCGGAGAACCGCGATATCGGGATCGTCTTCCAGGACTTCGCGCTGTTTCCCCACCTAACGGTCGCCGAGAACATCGCGTTTGGCCTGACCGACGCTACCGAGGCCAAAACCAACGCGCGGGTCGACGAACTCCTTGATCTCGTCGGCTTGGAGAACTATCATGAGCGTATGCCCGGCCAACTGTCGGGCGGTGAACAACAGCGGGTCGCACTGGCCCGGTCGCTGGCGCCCGAACCCGCCATTCTCCTCCTCGACGAGCCGTTTTCGAACCTCGACGTCCGGCTCCGGGTGGAGATGCGCGAGGAAGTCCGTCGGATCCTCAAGGAGGCCGGCGTGACCGCCGTTTCGGTCACTCACGATCAGGAGGAGGCGCTCTCGATCTCCGACCGCGTCGCGGTGATGAACGACGGCCACATCGAACAGGTCGGCCGTCCCGAGGCCGTCTTTGAACATCCCGAATCCCGGTTCGTGGCGTCGTTTCTCGGCCAGGCGAGTTTCCTTTCGGCCCACATCGATGGCGAGGACGTCCGGACGGCCCTGGGGACCTTCGACCGGGAACTCCTCAAGGGGATCACCGATGCTTACGACGGGGCGGATGTCGACATCCTTGTGCGGCCGGACGATCTCGAAGCCGCACCCGCCGATGTCGAGGAGGCCGATGGACGTGTTATCTATCGACAGTATACCGGTCCGACGTTCGTCTACCGGGTCGAACTGGGGAACGGCGATGTCATCCGAGCGATGCACAGCCACGAAGTCGAGTTCGAAGTCGGTCAGCCGGTTACCGTCGAACTGATCGCCGATCACTCGCTGGCTTGGTATCCGGCACGGTCGCCGGAATGACATGGGCTCGCCCACCGATCGACGACATCCGGTGTGGTTTCAGATTGCGACGTCGCTACTTGCTATAACGGCCGGCGGGCTGGTTTATTGGCTGTCGGTTACGTACTTTCCGTATCATTCGATCGACCACCGGGAGGCTGTTTATCTCCAACAGGCGGCTCTGCTTCTTGAGGGACAACTCGCATTGGTTCCGCCAGTTGCCGACGTCTTTCAGCCCTGGCTGTTTACGCCCGCTGGCGATGGCCTCTATCCACCCGCCACACCTCTACCGGCGGCGATGTTCGGCGTCGGTCGGCTGGTTGGTGGATCGTTTCGGCTGTCGCTTGCGCTGATCGCCGCCGGGAACGTATTGCTGGTGAGCGCGATCGTCACCGAACTCTTCGATTCGCCGGCCGGGATCGTCGCCGGGGGGCTTCTGATTGGGTCGCCGTTATTTCTGATCGACTCTGCCGTCTTCCTCCCGTATGCGCCCACGATGCTGTGGATACTGCTGTTTGTCTACGCGTATCTTCTGACCGTCCGGACCGACAGCCGGCTGGCGCCAGTACTTGCGGGAGTGTCGGGTGGTCTGGCCGCCTTTGCTCAGTTCTATAGTACGGCGATCGTCGCCACGCCCATTGCCATCCATGCTGGGTATACGCTCGCCCGGGCGGGTCGGGCGGCCGAATGGCGTCGTGCGGGACGGCTTGGGCTGATCGCGGCCGTCGCCGGGCTGTTCGTCGGCGGAACGCTCCTTTATCGAGTCCTGATGCCGGGGGTATCCGTGGCGGGATCGCTGGCAGTCGAATCGCTCACCATGGCTGATGGAATCGACCCCGTTGTCCGAGGCGCCACGGGCGAGGCTGGCGGAATCACGGTCGGCGAGACTTTCGAGACTAACCGACGGGTGTTGGCTCGCTTGTTCATCGCATGGACGCCCTTAGGAATCCTCGGGACGGTCCTCATGGTCATCGGTCTGGGACTAATGATCCGCCGGATACGATCGGTGTGGCCAGCCCCTGACCGACAAACCGGCCTCCAGCTTGTCGTCGCCGGGATCGGTGCCGCGGTGATTCTTGGCAATCTCCCGGTGGTGGCCAAGCAAGCGATGCTCGGCGATCCGACGCTCACTGGTGATGGCGTACTCCCGTTTCTGGGGCCGTATCATCACTTCGAGTTGTTGTTACCGGTCGTCGCCTTCGGTGCTCATGGCCTTGTCTGGGTGTGGGGGCACGTCCGAACGGTCATCGGACGACTCGATCCGGACGCGCCAGGCGAGACGGCGATCGTCGTCGGAATCATCGGCGGTGTTCTACTCGCAACCGTCGGGGGATCGGTCGTGATGCCTCACCTCAGTGCCAACGATCGGATTACCGAGCAGTACGCGGACGCCTACGGTCCCGTCGTCGACCGATCCCTCGATAATGCGCTCGTCTTTTTGCCGACGCCCCATACGGATCGTCTCAACCGTCCGTTCCAGTATCTCCGTAATGAGCCGGGGTTCGATGGACCGATCGTGTATGCGATCGATGCCGGCCCCCGTAACTTCGACACTATCGATGCATTTCCCGACCGACGAACCTACCGGTATGTGTATCGAGGTCGCTGGGCGCCGACATACGAACAAGGGATCCGGAGCCGTCTCCAGCCAGTCGATACTGTAGGGGGCCGTGAAGTCCGGCTCCGGATCACCTTCGGCATCCCATCATGGATCGAGCAGGTTTCGATCCATCTCTCGGCCGGGGATGCCCAACGGTACTACGGCTTGGATCAGCGTGCGACGAGCGGTACACTGACGGTCGTTCTGACGTCGGATGGGGCGACGGTCACCGGCGATACCGTTGATCCCTTCGATGACACCTCCCCGATCCCGTACAACCGCTCGGATTACATCGGCCTCGACATCTTCCTCAACGCCGGAACCGGCGGCGGCGCCAGCTACCGCGCGCTGTTTCCGGTGCGACGACAGAACGGAACGGTGCGAACGATGACGCCGTATCTGGAGCTCTGTCGATCGCCGAGCTGGTGTGGAGGCGAGGCGGCCTATCTCCCCGATGCCGCGCCGGAGGGATTGTCGATCGAGACGTCGCTGTCCGTAAACGAAACCGCCGACCGGACGGCGCGGCTCACCGGACCCGTTCCTGGAGCCCCACCTTGATGATCGACTTCGCGATGGCGGCGCCACCCGTGAGGGGATCGAGCGTCGTCTCTCCCAACCGATCGTCGTAGTCGATCGGTACTTCCGTGACCGCGTAGCCACGGCCGATCGGCCGCATGAGTAGTTCCGCCGATAGCCCCGTGTTTTCGGTCCATTCGATGCTCTCGATGACGGCCCGGCGGTAGGCTCGCATCCCAGTGGTCGTATCGGCAAGTCGACGTCCCATGAGTAGACTCGCCAGCAACGCGAAGGCCAGGTTGCCGATCCGGTTTATTTTCGGCATCGCATCGGCGCCATTCGTGAGCCGGTCCCCACTGACGACGTCGTATCCGTCATTGATCAACTCGAGAAAGGTCGGGAGCTCCTCGACCGGGTAGGTATCGTCACAGTCGGTCGTCACGATCACTGGCCGGTCGGCGGCATCGAGCGCGGTCGCGACGGCGACCCCATATCCTTGCGGTTCTTGTTCAATCACGCGCGCGCCATGGGACTGGGCGATTTCTGGTGTTCGATCCGTCGAGCTATCGACACAGATGACGTTGGCTCGCCCGTCAGTTACGGATTCGATGTCCGAAAGGACGGTCTCGATCGCCGCTTCCTCGTTGTAGGTCCCCATCACGACCGTCACGTCATCGAACGTATACGGCCCACTCGTTCGACTGGCGGACGATTCCGATGAGTGTCCGGATCCGGTCGGGCTGCTGGCCGGTTCCGATTCCGACGAGGTGGTCATTGGCGATCGATACCGGTTGCGACTATTTTAGGCTTGCCAAAAAATACGAATTCCCCGTGGATATCGGTTGTCTTCAGTACCGGCCGACCTCCGGAATCCGCAGAGCTTTGTCGGTCACCTGTGATCGACCGGTATGGTCGCCGATGACTCCTTTCGCACGGCGTTGCGTGAACAGGAACCGCTGGTTGCAAACTGGTTGTCACTCAAGGATCCGACGACCGCCGAGATCACTGCCCACCTGGGATTTGACTTCGCTGTCCTTGATCACGAACATACCGACAGTTCCCTCGAGACGATCACCTCGCTAATCCGTGGTCTTGAGACCGTCGATCGCGATGTCGGAGCGATCATTCGAGTCTCCTGGAACGACCAGGTCGAGATCAAACGTCTCCTCGATATGGGTGCCGATGGGGTACTCGTCCCGATGATCGAATCCGTCGAGGAAGCCGAGGCCGCCGTCGAAGCGACGAAGTATCCACCCGATGGCGTGCGTGGCGTCGCCGGTGGTCGAGGATCAAACCTCGGGCTCGACCTCATGGAGTACTTCGAGGAGGCAAACGATGCGACCGTCACGATGGCCCAGATCGAAACCCAGGCCGGGCTGGACAACGTCGAGGAGATCGCCGCTGTTGAGGGGTTAGATGGACTCTTCATCGGTCCGGCGGACCTGTCGGCTTCCCTTGGGATGTTCGGTGAATGGAACAACGATGAGTTCCGCGCGGCAGTCGATCGGATCGTTGAAGCGGCCCACGCCGCCGACATCACTGTCGGCACGCTCGCGACCGCCGAAGAACAGATCGAAGACCGCTACGAGTGGGGTATCGACTACCTCGTCGCCGGGACTGACACCTCGGCGCTGATGGCCGGCGGCCAGGCAGCGATCGATACCTTCAATACTGTCGCTGATCGGTAAGCAATCGCTAATCGGTAGCCGGTGTATCCGCTTAATCGTCGTTAGCGGTGTCAGGATCAGTCTCGCTCTCGACACCCGACACTTGCTCAGAACGGACCGGTTCAGGTGCCTTCTCTTCGGTCACCCCCTCCTTCCAGCACCCTCGTTTGAACCAGGCTACGCCAACGACGAACGCCACGACGTTGGTGATTGCATAACCCCACCAGAGTCCGAGCGCGTCCCAGGCGAGCGGGAAGGCAAGCACCCACATTGCGGGGAGTCGGAACGCCCACCGTGAAAGGAAGGAGAGGGCCATCGCCTCACGGGTGTTGCCGGCGCCCCGGAACGCCCCCTGGACGACCATCAGCCCGCCCATAAATGCCCAGGTGAAGGCACCAATCCGCAGGAAGTCGACACCCGCGGCGATCACCTCGGCGTCGGCGATGAAGATCCGCATCAGGGTTTGGGGGAACACAAACGCTACACTGCCGAATGCGAAGAGGGCGATCATCGCGCCGGCGGTCGCCTTCCAAGCGACCTCCTCGGCACGGTCGGGTGTTTGTGAGCCGAGATTCTGGCCAACGCCGGTCGCGGTTGCCTGCCCGATCGCCCCCGAGACGGTCCAGGTAACAGACATCATCCGTAGGCCGATCCCGTAGGCAGCCGTGATGATTGGACCGAACCGGGCAACCAGCGCCACGAGGGCGACCGCCGAGAGGCTTCGTAAGAGGCCGTCGATCGTGCCCGGATAGCCGATGTTGACGAGTTGTTTGAGCACCGGCCAGTCCGGGCGGAGATCACGCAGCCGCAACTGGATGCCCCACCCACCATTGAGCAGGATGTAGACGCCGATGACCGCGGCGAAGATGCGGGAGACCAGTGTCGCGATCGCCGCCCCACGAACCCCCAAGCCGAGGAAGGCGCCGTCGTAGCCGAACAACGGGTCCTGTCCGAGGACGAAAAACGAAAAAGAGGAAGGTGAACGGGATCGCAACGAAGATGATCTCGATGTACGCAAGCGAGAGGTCATAGACGATGTCCTGGGCCCCGATCAACGAGACCATCGGCTTGCGGATCGCAAACCCAATCGTGGCAAGCGAGAGTGCGACCGCTAGCGTCAACAGCGTCGTCTGGGCGACGGCGTTCTCGGCCTGCCGCTCTTCACCCGCACCGATGTGTTGGGAGATCACCGCGACGGCGGCGGCGGTGATCCCCATCGCGACCGAGACGAACAACCACGTTGTCGGAAACATCAGCGACACGGCCGCCACGGCATTCGGGCCGACCCGCCCGACCCAGAACATGTCCGCTAAGTTGTAAGCGGTCTGGAGGAGATTGCCGACGACCAGCGGCCAGGCGAGATGAAAGAGCTTGGGCGTGATGGTCCCGCTGGTCATATCGACGCGGGATTCCTTCGGCTCTGCCACGTGTACCGGTGGGGAGATCAGTGGCTAAACGGTTTCGGAGCCGGCTATGCAGTACGCACAGGCGGTGTCCCTGCCACCCTCCAACCGGCGCGCTAATCCTTTCGGAACCTGTGAAAATCCGACGGGTTCCTCGGGGCTGTATCTGAATGGCTATCCGTCTCGGGTCAGCGAGGGAATCCCGTCCTTCCAGTGAGTGACGAGTGTTCCGACGCTCTGTCGGAACCGAGGACCAAACAGGCCGGAAGTGAAGAGGACTAACGGTCGCTACTTGACCCGGGGAGTTTAGCCGATCTCTTTTCTCGCTTACAGTGTGACTTTCTGGCACGCCGAGGTGTCCAAGGGGTTGATTAGTAGTTGTGGGAAAGCCACAGGCCGGCTCGCAGGGGGAAGTCTATCTCATATGCCCAGCGTATTACTCGATAGTTGACAATAATACTGTGCGAGAATCAAAGCACGTCTTCATCACACAGGGCTCATCGGAGAGTGAGCGCGTCCTCACTCGGTATCATTCGTCTGGGCAAGTTCGTGGATCACGATTTCCCACTCGGGGGGAGTTTGGCTGTTACGGTAGACCCAGCTCCCGCGTGGATCGATATCGTTCCGGATCGCTTCCATCAGTAATTGACCAAGCGCTGTGTCGAACGCTGCCTCGGTCGTGATATCGCCGTTAATGAAGTCGCGTGTCATATGGGGGTTGGTCGGGCGGACGAGAAAGCGACCGGATGATGGTGACGACCCAACGAGGGCCCGAGAGATTCCTTTGGAGGAAGTGTATCCAAGCCATCATGCACGACCAACTCTCCGTCGCTACATACCTCTAAAACCCCAAGCCGGATAGGGCCATCGGAAACCATGACACACCATGCTGATCGCTCGACGGATAGATAGGTCATACGGGCTTTTAACCGTGTCTATGGCCGACATTATAGAATGAGCGTCATCGCTGGGTTAACACTCCCGGCCCGAGCATTCGAGCTGGGTCGTATCCCACCTTTGACAGCGAGGGAGAGTCCCGCCCTTCCCGTGAGGGTCGAATGTTCCGAGGCCCGAACATGCCCCTGGAACACGGGATGGGGTGACGGCACGACTAATCCAACCCCGTCGGCACTTGAGCCTCGCCACCGTGGCAGAAAGGCGAGCCAGGCCGATGGCACGGCCCGTGTACCTCCGACCGCGACAAATAACGGCGGGGGTGAGTCCGACCACGGATGGTCGGACGCTGTGCGAGGGGATCGCGTCCGATCGGACGCCTAACACGCCACACCCTGGGAAGGGCCGAAGTACCGAGCACGAACCGGAGTACGCCCACGCGGCGGAATGTTGCCTCCGTCGGTGTCGGGGCGGTCCCGGCCCCGAGCGCGAGGAAACCCCGCCCTCAACCGAGGTCGAAGGCCGAGGTAGGGCGGGGAGGGTGTCATAAATTGAGGCGGATACCAGCATCACCTTAGAGACGATGGTCCCGATGGGTGAACGAGCAGTCCCGTTTTTCAGGCTTCATGATGGTCGCAACCCCTTCGAAGCGACCGTCAGCGACCACGTTGCCGTCGATGATATCCATGTGGTTAGTACACATAACGATGAGACACTGTACGCGCTTGACTGGGCGATTGGATCGGAGACGTTCTTCGAAGGAATCGTGAAAATGGGTGCCCACGTCATGGAAGCGACCGGCACCGCCGACACTTGGGGATTTGAGCTCCGATTTCCCTTCCACGAAACCCTCTCGGACTTTCAAGCATACTGTGCCGAGGTACTCCTCCCAATCACTGTCAAGCGGATCTACAACCCCACGAAACCGGATGCCGGTCCGTGGTTTGGCCTGACGGTGGCACAACGCGAAATGCTCACACAGGCTGTTAAGAGGAGTTACTACGCAATCCCACGCCAAACGTCGACACAAGCCCTCGCTGACCAATTCGGTATCTCCGATCAGGCGGTGACCGAACGCCTCCGCCGTGGGATCGGCACTCTGGTTACTAACACACTACTTCTTACTGAGGAGCATGACTCCAGCATACCGCTCCATTCTGACGGTCAATGAACGCTGCCGGTCTGAAAGATCGGCTGGAATGATCCCATCGAATCAGTCAAACCCATAGAGGAGGCCGGGATCAAAATTCTCGGTATCCTGAAAGGAATGTGATATCCCCAGGTCGGTTATCCATGGATTTCGGCCGGTGGCTCAGAACAGCCGCACTTCACATTCGGGACAACAGAGTCCAGCATCGGTCCGGAGCATCTCCGGGCGGTCGCCTTGCCACCCACATTCGAGACAGACGAACCCGTTGGTTTGGGCCATCATTATTCAACAAATATGCGGCCTGTAATCAAAGTTCGTCAGACGCCTGTCGTGCGATTGGCAACCGACAGCCCATCCACCACCGCCACGGTTCGATCAAAACAGAACGGGCGAATCGGCCTCAACAGCCTCCCGAGATCGTCCTCAGACCTCAGCCATCATCGATCGGGTGGCCGTGCCGAGAGCTTCGATCCCACGTTCCATCTCGTCGAAGGAGACGTGACTGAACGAGAGCCGCAGGCAGTTATGGCCCCGATCGTCGGGGTAAAAGCGGTGACCCGCCAGGTAGGTGACGCCCTCTTCGGCCGCCATCGGAAGCATCTCCTCTGCGTCGATTACCTCGGGGAGTGTCACCCAGACGAAGAATCCACCGTCTGGTTCGGTCCACTCGGCTTCTTCGGGCATGTACTCCTCGAGACAGTCGAGCATGTGATCGCGGCGCTCCTGGTAGGCCTCCCGGAACTTCTGGATGTTCTTCTCGAGCAGGCCCTCCTCGCAATACCGACCCAGGACGCTCTGGGTGAAGGTGTTGGTGCCGCCACCGCTCATTCGACGTAACTGTTCGTGGATCTCATCCTCTGCGATGATCCAGCCTGTCCGGACCCCTGGACAGATCGTCTTCGAGAAGGTACTGACCCGGATCACCCGTCCGGTGGCATCGAGCGCTCGGAGCGGATCGACATCTTCACCGTAGTATCGAAGCTCACCGTAGGCGTCGTCCTCTAAGATCACGAAGTCGTACTCCTCGGCCAACTCGATCAGCTGCTCGCGTCGATCGACCCCGAGGGTTGTCCCGCTCGGGTTCTGGAAGTTGGGGATCGTATAGAACATCTTCGGGAGGGGTCGTCCCTCCTCGCGGCGGGTTTCGAGTTCCTCGGCGACGGAATCGACGTTGAGTCCTTCGCCCTCTTCGATGTCGAAACCGGTGACGTTCACGCCATAGTTCTTAAAGAGCGCGAGCGCGCCCATGAACGTCGGAGCCTCGACGAACAGCTCATCGCCGTCCTCAAGGAAGGTCTGACAGACGATGTCGATGGCGTGGGTCGAGCCATTGGTCAGGAGGACGTTGTCCTCGGGATCACACTCGATGTTCCGCATTCGGGCGCGTTCGGCGACGGCCTCGGTGAGGTGGTCGGCGTACTCCCCGCCGCCGTACTGGAGTGCCGTGTCGCCTTCTTCCTTGAAGACGGCTTCGGCGGCGGCGACCAACTCATCGTTCGGAAAGGAGTCAGGGTAAGGGAACCCAAAGCTCAGCGAGGCGGCATCGGGAGCGGACACGGAACGCCAGTTGCCGTACCCGGCCTCTCCGATCCCCTCGCGGACGGTCTTCGTAAACAGATGATCGAATTTTCCGGTTCGCTCGTCTTCTGCCATTGCTTGTCGTTGGAGAGTCCTCAGTGGTGGTTCATAAAACCGTCGCGACCATTGTGAAAATCCCTCAAAGATCGCCGGTGTCTAGCGGATTCCCGGCAATATTCTCCCGGTGAACCGTCGGTTCATCCGCCGGAGCGTTCCTTTCCCGGCGATCAATCATGGCGTTCAGTCAGTTCGGTATATCGAGTAACGGTTTACATCGGTTCCATGATCGGTTCACCCGTAGCTAGTGGCGACCGGGTTGTCGCTTACAGCCAGTCGTTGAGCAGTTGAAGAGCGAGTGTCCCCATCAGGAGCCAGATCACGACTACTACGCCGGCGATGAGCCACCGGATCGCGCCAACATTGATCTCTTCCTCGGCCCGATCACGACACTCGGCTATGATCTCTTCCGGGATGAGCCACAGCGCGATCGCGACGCCAATCGGCAACACGATCAACTCGTCAATGTAGCCCAAGCCCGGAATCACGTCCGGAATTGGATCGATCGGACTGATGGCGTAGGCGACAATCACCGCGATCACCGCCTTGGCCGTGAGCGCGGTTCGTCCGTCACGGAAGGCGAAATAGAGGGTATAAACCTCCCGTTCAAGCCTCTCGGCCCGTTCCTTCCAGGCCTCGAACACCATCACTCGCCCGTATTAGGTACATCCACTTAGACCATCGGTGTCGATCACACCATAGCGCTCATGAATCGGCCATCCAATGAGTCGGTATCACTGATCGAAACCTGTGTGATATCGTATTACTCGCCGGTTCGATGACACGAACACCGTTTATCACAACAATCATACACCTACAATCCGGATTCGGATCGTTGGATGAAGCCGAGTATTTTATAATCGATGGCCAGAACGTATCTGTATGTTAATAAATGATACGAACGTCCCGGATTCTACACTTGAGGGTATCTCCCAAGAGATCGGGTCAGGCAGGTCTGCGGGGCTAATGACGCCTACGTCGAACCGGACTATCCGCCAGTTCTCGAAGCCCTCTCGGAGCTGACTGATATCGCTCCCACAGTGCAGCAGAGCGATATCGATCCCAAACTGGGCTACGATGGCGATCAACCACCAGCTCCGTCACCGGAAATCGATCCGATCTAGATCTAGAATTTCCCATGAGTGACAGCGATTTCCCTGTGCAGTGTGAGTGGTGTCAGGACACGACTGTGGATTATTCGATCGTTGCCGAGACTGTAGTGCTGAATAGCTTTTTTCCAAGAATAAATATAGAGTAAATTGTATCGGGGATAGGTTCTTTCCGGGGAGACTACACACATAATCAAACTGGTTTGCAGTAGAAGGATGATTTGTGAGATTCAACGCTTCAACCCGTTTTTCGTTGCTTTAGCACATCCATCCGGACGCTGTACCCCTATTCAATAGAGCAGTCGGGACTAGTGATGACACATCACGGCTCTGTCAGGCTTGTTCTCCGCCGATGTCGGCACCATCACCAATGAAGGGATCGTACAATTACATTTGACGACTGGGTTATACGTCGTCTCGGAAGTCCAGGAATGATACATGGAGCCGACTGTCAGCCGATCAGATCATCTGATCGAGTTAGTCCTGTATGAATCGTGTCAAATGTCGTCCGATCTCGGTATCCATTGAAAGAAATATTACGTATCCCCCGGGGGACATTGTTCGATAACACCGTCTCGAACGGAAACGATCTCGTAACCGGTCTGGCTCTGAAACCAACTGATCGAAGCGCGTCACCTAATTGACTTTGACAGTATATTGCGAGTTGTGAGACCTGTGATGTATTGTGATTCCCTCTAAAATGGTCGAACATGCTTTTTCTTTTTCCGAGTACAGAAGAATTTGATATAGTAACATAGAATTTATACGTTTGTTATCCTCCAGATTCTGTCCTATTGACTCCGGCAAAAAAGAAGATACAAAAACGCCTACTGCATTGTCAGCGAGTATATCGCAGCCTCGTAGCGCTCGCGGACCCGATCGCCCCAGTTGTGAGTGTAGGTGTCGATGATATCCTCAGCGACGTCGCCACGGAGATACTTCACGATCCCGCGATCACCGGTCCGATCCCTGAGGTGGGTGGTGAAGAAGTGTCGGAAGTAGTGGGGCGTGACGTTCTCCTCGGCGTTGCCGCCGGATTCATACCAGCCGACAGCGGCGGCGTGATTTGTGACAATCCGTCGGATGATCCGTGGGGTCAGTCGTTCGCCCCAGTTACTGCGAGTACTACAGAACACCGGTTCCGCGGCCGATCGGGCGGTCGGGCGGATCGCTAAATATCCTTTGAGCGCCGCCTTGAGTTCCGCGTCGACAGGGATGACCGTCGGACGTTTACGTTTGTTCGAGGCGATCCTCGTTTCTCCGTTGTACTCTTGGCCTCGGCTCGGCTCGCTGGCGACGTATATCGAATCCGGGCGGCCGTTAAGTTGACCGCGGGGGGCAACCGGATACGCGTTGGTGACCTCCTCATCGTCGAGATAGAGGTCTCGAAGGTCGAGATTGCAGAGTTCTCCCACCCGCATGCCGGTTTTCAGGAGGGTGATGATCAGCGCTCGATCCAATGGATGGGCCATACCAGCGACGAACTGCCGCATCGCCGGGACGTCGATCTCCCGACGGGCCGGATCGGTGTCGATCGATTCGTCCATCTCGCTTGTGACCAGTGCCATCGGATTCTCGGTGAAGACACCGGCCTCGGTCAGATATGCATAGAATCGATGAAGGTAGGAGGCATACGTCGCGACCGTGCTTTCTGCGTGGGTCTCCCGGAGACTATGGACGTAGGCCATACACTCACGCTGGCTGGCGGTTTCGACGCTAGAATCGAGCGTGGTATCGAGGAACGACTCGAAATCCCGGAGGACCCGCTCGTAGGCCGTCTGCGTTCGTTCGGTCTTCCCGTGGTAGGTCAGGTCCTGAAGGAAATAGCCGATTGGGTCCTCGATTGTCGGTTCATCTCCTGGAGTCTGTCCTGAGTCAACAGTGGTCTCTTGATCGCTTGCCATCGGTTACTCCTCCACGAGTGTATACCCGCCATCACGGCCGCTGTATCGGATCCGGTCCTCCGATTGCAGCTCATCGAGCGTGGTTTCAAGCCGATCCTCGATGTGACCCGTGAGGGCATCGAGCAGCTCATCCCAGTCGGCATACCCTTCGGTGGCGAGGATGTCGAGGATTCGCTCTTCGAGGTCGTCTCCCTGTTCGGCTGTCGACGTCGTCGATCCGGGATTGTTCGATCCCGTCCCATCACCGTCGGGCCCGAACTCACGCCGGCCGGCCTGGACCATCGCAGCCAGATATTCGGACTGGTTCATTCCCATTGCGTCGGCGTGATCGAGCCATTCTTCTTTCTGATAGCGGGGAACGTAGGTCGTCACCGAGACGCGTTCTGCTACGTCGTCCTCGGCGGCACTATCGGCCATGAATGGTCACCTCGGCGGGATGGATGAAGTCTCCGATCGATCGATCCGTCCGTTGAACTAATCCCGGTTTTACCCGTTTTCCGACCGTAACCCCTGGGAGTTGTTTGGCCGAAACAGGGCTCCTCTCATCGGGATCCATTGGCCACCCTGAAACATCGAATTGACGGCGGTTTCGGCGCCACATTGGCAGTTATTCTGCCGTTTTCGAGGGAACTACTTGAATCTACGTCAGACAGGTCGATAAACATCCTTATCGACCTGCATACAGTATCAATTTCGGAATATTATTCGATTTCAGCGGGTATCGACGTGTTCTATTCCGGTGTCGGATCAGTTCCTGACTATTGCCTGCCGACTGCTGGGCTCTGGACAATGAGGAATCACCGTCACTCGATGTTGAGAACAATTGAAGTCTTCCTCCTCTGGATTTTCGCCCACGCGATCGCCGATTTCATTCACCTGTGACTAATGGGTTGTTTCGGAGGGTGTACATCCATCTGATCGCGGCGGGTGGGTTGGAGTTGGCGTTGAAGGCGCTTTTGATGCTTCAATCATGCTATTGACTGGGTTTATCCTTGTAATAACCACCCATGAATCCGCGAGCTGAACGGTTGCCGTTACCAATGCAGACGGGTCGATCGATTCGAGACTCCATGGTTCTGATTGATCCGCCCCTATGTCGGGACAATCGGACAATATCGGACCACCTATCCCACAACTGTGATGGTCTCCCGTCGTAGAGCGGGAATGGAAACCGACGCAAGACAATCAGTGACCTCCGATTCCGCGAGGATAGGAATAGCGGTCGCTTGGCACAGTCAGTTCCAGTCGGGGAACAAACCTTAAACTGCCAGACTAGCCGCACCCAGGTCGGTTGGAATCCTCATACAGCCCAACCGATCTTTCGGAGTCCGCCAAACGGGCCTGGGCAATCTCGCTTTAGCAACGAAGGTGGTTTTTGAGTTCAAAAGGGACGACTTTCGCGTGCTCGCTATTGGTATATTTCCACTGATTCTCGATCTCATTATTATCATGTAACCAACATATAGTGACTCATCTCGGACGGATAAACTGTATATCGCTATATCGAAAATTGGTGT
>JBDGPX010000106.1:11986-31551 GCA_042219475.1 Halobacteriales archaeon | reverse complement strand
CAGTCCGAATCCGATGGTCGGATTCCACGTCCTTCAGGGCGTGGAGGAGGTCAACGATCCCGGATCGAAACGACCAATGGTAAGCCTTCTCTTTTAGTGAGTAGTGGTCGAGTACGATGCGGTCCTCTTCGATAACGATGGTGTGTTGGTTGTTCCTCCTGGACGAGATACCCAAGCGGCGGCCACTCGATCGGCGTTTCAGGCCGTCGGGATCGATGAACCACTGAGCGAGCACGTGATGGCGATCGTCGATGGGGTGACAGTCGACCGACTTCGGGAGATCTGTCGTCACTACGATGTCGATCCCGAACGGTTCTGGGCCGCCCGTGAGCGGCTGGATGAACGCTCCCAGCTGACGGCGTTCAAAGAGGGGGTCCGGGGCTGTTATGATGACGTCTCGGCGATCACCGATTTCGATCGGCCCCGTGGTATCGTCAGCAACAATCACCACAGCACGATCGCGTTCCTGTTGGAGTTCTTCGAGATCGAGGAGTGGTTCGATATCCATCGGGGACGGCCGAAAACGATCGAGAGTCTCACGATGAAAAAACCCGATCCCCATTATTTAGAGCAAACCCTCGAGAAGTTAGACGCCACGTCGGCGCTCTACGTCGGCGACAGTCAATCCGACGTGACCGCCGCCCATCGGGCCGATATCGATTCGGCGTTCGTCCGTCGCCCCCACTGTCGTAACGTAGACCTCGACCCCACGCCGACGTACGATGTCAGCGATCTTCACGAGATCCTGAGTATCCTCACGGCCTGATAGCGTGGTGCCTGCTGATCGTCACGCTATAATCCGGAGTCACCGTACACCAACAACGCTCGTGGATACACAGAAGAGTCAGTCGTGACAACAGCCGCCGGCCTCGCCGCCGAAGTCGATCGCCAGTGGCTCGGAGATCGCCTCGTTGATCCCTTCGAGGGTGTCGGTCAGTTTCTCCTGAGCGGAGAGATAGTCGTCCATCACCGGCAACTGATGGAGCTGTTGTTGGGCCTGTTTGACCTCCATGAGATCCTCACGACTCGCCTCCCCGGTCTGTTGGGCCATCATGAATTCCTGGCGGAGGTTCTCGAACTCGCGAATCTTCTCTTGGGCATCGGGATGCTCCTCGACGGCCGCTTTGGCCTCCTCGAAAGCCTGGTACTCGGGTAGCTCCTTGATTGCCTCCCCGAGCTCCCGACCCATCGATTCGAGTTTCGCGACGGTCTCCTCGCCTGCCGGTTCGGTTTCGACGCTCATGCCATCACGTTCGAACTGCCGGTGTATAACTCTTACAGACCCGGGGCCAACCCACCGGAACGGTGGCTGATCAATCGGTGGATGCTCTCCAGCGGTGGTAGAACGCGGGGACAAACGGTCTCGCTACTCTGTGACCTGTTGTTCGATCCACTCGAGAAGGGCGTTCAGCTCGTCGGGACCGATACTGTGGCCAGTATCGAAGATGGTAAGGTCGACTGCAGAGCCGAGCTCACGGAATCGCCGGCCGGCCCGTTCGACGCGACTGGCGGGGATGACATCGTCGACGCTCCCGCCGGCGATAAACACCGGCTTGTCCTCGATCCCGTCCGGCGTCAGATCGGCGTGCGATTCCGGGAGATAGCCGTGCAGGGCGACACACCAGGCGTATCGATCCGGCGTCTCGAGCAGCGAGCACATGCTCGTGATCGCCCCCTGGCTGAATCCAAAGAGACCGATGCGACCAGGATCGAGGTCAAACACATCGGTCGCTTTGATAACCGTCTCGGCCACCAGATCGAGGCTCCGCCGGAAATCCTCAGGATCCGGCTGACTCTCGTGAAGACCGCCCTCCGAGAGATCCAGCTCGTACCAGGTATAGCCCATCCCCATTCGGTTGGGTGCTTGGAGGCTGATAATCTCCAACTCATCAGGAAACCGCTGGGCAACCGGCAGCAAATCGGTCTCGTCGGCCCCACGTCCATGTAACACGAACGCTGCCGGGCGTGACCCGCTTGTATCCGTTCGGGCCTCGATACGCTTGTAGTTCAGGGGTAGATCGGGTTGACTCATTGGCACCACTTCGTCATGAATGACATTCAGTACCCCGGTTTCCGTGATCATGGCCGGTAGTGACTCGGTTCGGGATACCGAAACGCCGCCGTTAAGCATGCCTGGCCGCTAACGTGATCCAATGGATCAGAAGGCCAACGAGGGATCCACGCCGGGCGATCTCCGTAACACGGGGATGTCGCTCAAACACGATCGGGAGTGGGATTATGAGCTCGAACGGATCATCGACGCCGTTGACGAGCGGGATGCTTCGACCGTTGGCCTCCAGTTCCCTGAAGGGCTGAAACGGCGTGGACCGGCTGTCGCCGACGATCTCCGTGAGGAACTCCCCGACGACGTCCGGGTGCTGATCTCCGGGCAGCCCTGTTACGGCGCCTGTGATCTCGACACGTATCTGATGAAACGGACCGACGTGTTCGTCCACTTCGGACACAGCCCGATGAAAGAGTCGGACAAGATCATCTACGTTCCGCTGTTTTCGAACGTCGAGGTCACGCCGATCATGGAGGAGGCCGTCGAGAAGCTCACGCCGGGCGATGTCGCGCTCGTCACGACCGCCCAGCACATGAACAAGTTCGAGGCGATGCAAACGTTCCTCGAGGAGCGTGGCTTTACCGTCCACACCCGTCGGGGCGACGACCGTCTCACCCACGAAGGGCAAGTCTTGGGTTGTAACTACGCGAGCGCCGATGTCGACGCTGAGCAGGTCCTCTACGTCGGTGGCGGGAAATTCCATCCACTCGGCCTCGCGATGGAACACCCCGATAAAACGGTCGTCATCGCGGATCCAGTCAATAACGGCGTCTCGATCGCCGACACCGAGAAATTCCTCAAACAGCGCTACGGCGCGGTCCACCGGGCGATGGACGCCGAGAAGTGGGGCGTCATCTTCTGTACGAAGATTGGCCAGGGCCGCTGGGAACAGGCCGAGGAGATCGTTGAGAACAACGACGACGCCTATCTCATCACGATGGACGAAATCACGCCCGATCGGCTCCGAAATTTCGCGATGGATGCTTTTGTTAACACGGGTTGTCCACGGATCACGACCGACGACGGCCCTCAGTTCCACAAGCCGTTGTTGACCCCTGGCGAATACAAGATCGCGATCGGCGAGAAGCCCCTCTCGGAGCTCTCCTTCGATACGTTTCACGGTACCTGGTGACGGCGATTCCGTCTGGAGGTTGGGTTATTCTTTCTCAACTACGGCCCGGATGCCAGCTGTCTGACGGGACCGAACAGTCATATCGATGGCCCCGTAATCGGTAACCATGGCCTCGGAGGAACAGACCGATGGTCGTCTGCTCGCCCTCTATCGACGATACATCGGCGAACCCGACGCCGAGACCGATGTCTATCTGGGATTTGCGTTGTTTTTCGGTGGGATTGCCTTCGGACTGCTCGGATTCGTGATCTTTCTCGGTAGTGTCGGTGTGACCGCTGGGACGGATCTCTTCTGGCAACTCCGTGAGATTGCGATCGTGCTCGCGACGATTGGACTGCCGGCGTTTCTCATTGGCATCGTCGTGTTGCTTCCGGTTAGCGAACGTGCCCGCTATGCGGCCGCCGCTGGCGGTGCGATTAGCCTCATCGCCGTGATCGCGTTCATCGCCGTCTACCCACAGAACTGGAACGTCCAGGCCGGCCCTGATTACAGCGCCGAAGGGATCGCGGTGTATGCCGTCGGCTTGGCTATCCTTGTCTCCGCGACCGGCGCGGCTCTTGTCGCTCACCAACTCGAACGCGTCCGGCCCGCGCCGGCTGAAGGCGGATCGTCAGACGCTCCCGCGGCCGGTAGCGACGGATCGGCCGCGACCGGCGGCGATTCCGGTGGTGAGACCGTTACCGATGAACAGGTCAGAGCTGACATCGACGATGCCCTTTCGGGTACCGAATTGACGTGGGGCGGCGTTGAGAAGAGCGATACCAAGCGGCTTCAGGTCCAAACGGAGACGCCGGATCTGGATGATTCCCAGATCGATGACATCGAGGCGACGACCACCCGATCGGAAGGGAATGCGGTCGACGACGCCGTTTCCGGCCTGCAACAGCTCAAAGGAGGCCAACCGGAGGAGGCCGCAAGCGAGAGTACCGTCGACGATCAGACGGCTGCGCTCCGTGAACTCAAAGAGCAACGAGAACAGGAACTCGCTCAGGAGGATGACGGTGCACTCGGTCGGTTGAAGCGGACGCTTGGCCTCGAATAACGGACCGTCTGTGTCGGACCGATCCGAGAATCGGATCCAGAATATGGCCTATAGGTTTAATACTTTGTCTGCTCACCATTCGAACATGGCGAAAGGCCTCGACGTCGGCACCATGAACATCCTCTCGGCCCGCCAGGAGGGTGACGAGACGGTGTTCGTCCAGCAACGTAACTCCTTCGTGGAGCTCGACTACTCGGATATGGCCGAGCAGATGCTCTCCCGAAGCGAAGTTCTCCACATCCGCAAGGGTGATCAGGTGTATGTCGTCGGTGACGATGCGTTGAATTTCGCGAACATCTTCAACAAGGAGACCCGGCGGCCGATGCAACACGGCATCCTCTCCTCGGACGAGCAGTCGGCGATTCCGATGATCAAGCTCATCATCGAACAGGTCGTCGGCAATCCGAACCGCCCTGAAGAGCGGCTTTTTTTCTCCTCGCCGGCCGATCCGATCGATTCCGAGCTCTCGACGCTGTACCATCAGAAAACGCTCGAATCGATCCTCGGCGACATGGGCTACAACCCCGAGCCGATCAACGAGGGCATGGCGGTCATCTACTCCGAGTTGGCCGACAACAACTTCACCGGGCTGGGGATCAGTTTCGGTGCCGGCATGACCAACGTTTGTCTCTCCTACTACGCCGTGCCGGTCATGACGTTCTCGATCGCCCGCGGGGGTGACTGGATCGACGAACAGGCCGCTCAGGCAACCGGTACGCCGGTCGATAAGGTCACCTCGATCAAGGAAGACGATTTCGCGCTTGATTTTACGACCGATGTCGGCGGTGTCGAGGGGGCACTATCGATCTACTACGACAACCTTCTGGATTACGTTCTCGAGAACGTTCAAAACGAGGTCGACGAGGAAGACGTCGAAGAAGGACTCGACGTACCGGTCGTCGTCACCGGTGGGACAGCGAGCCCGGATGGCTTCGAGGCGCTCTTCGAGGAACGGCTCGAGGAAGCACGTATTCCGTTCTCGATCAGCGGGGTGACGCGCGCCGATGAACCGCTCTACAGTGTCGCCCGTGGTGCCCTGGTCGCGGCCCGATCCGAGGAACAGGACGAACGCTCCGACGACGAAGAGGAGGCAGCCGCCGAGGAAGCGGCCGCCGAAGGCGAGGACTGACAGTACGGAGCGTTCGGTCCCGAATCACAGACTCCCTGTTTTGTGAATGCGGTCGGCCTGTTGATCCGGCAGTCGAGCCGTGTCAATCCCCGATTCCAACCACAGCGCGGCGGTCTACGATATCGGGGTGGTTCCATGGATCTCGAATCGGGCACCGCCGTCCCCACCCTCGGTGGCTTCAATGGTCCAGCCGTGTGCTTCGACGATCTCTTCGACGATCGCGAGCCCGAACCCGGTACCATCGATCGCCGTTGAGTAGCCGCTCTCGAAGACCTTCTCACGGTCTCCGGCAGGAATCCCTTGTCCGTCGTCTTCGACATAGAAACCATCGTCCATTCTGCCGATCGTGACTGTTACATCCTCTCTTCCGTGTTCGATCGCGTTTCGAAATAGGTTCTCGAGGAGTTGCTGGAGCCGGTCCGGAGCCGCATGGATTTCGAGGTCGGTTTCGGTTTCTAATGACGCATCCACGGTTGCAACGTTCCTCCAGGCGTCGGTTGCACGATCGGCGAGCTTGACGGGTTCGACCGCGCCGACTGTCTCACCCTGCCTGGCCAACCTGAGGAGATCTTCGATCAGGGTGTTCATGCGGTCGATGGCCCGTCGACAGCGATCGAAATCCGCCTGATCGCCGGTTTCTTCGGCCAGCTCCAGGGATGACTCTAGAATCGTGAGCGGGTTCCGCAGATCATGGGAGACGATACTGGTAAACTCCTCGAGACGGTCGTTCTGACGGCGGAGTTCCGCCTCTCGTTCCTTCTGTTCGGAGATGTCCGTTGAGACCGAACAGATTCCATAGGGGTCACCGGATTCGTCATAGACTGGACTCTTGACCGTCAACAGCGGTTTCGTGCCGTTATCAAGCGGCATTTCTGCCTCGATTTCGCGCGTCTCACCGGTTTCGAGGATCCGTCGGTCCTCGGTGCGGATCTCCGCTGCGATCGCTTCGGGGAATAGATCATCGGTGGTGTAGTCGGTGATTTCTGCATCCTCAGGAATTCCGACCCACTCACGTCCCTCTCGATTCATGAGGATATATCGATCCTCGGTATCTTTCATCAGAATGGCTGCCGAGACCGTATCGAGGACTGCTTCGAGCCGCCGGTTTGTCTCCCGGAATTCGTTCTCGCGCTCGATCCGATTGAGCGCTTGTTCGATATGGGCAACGAATATCTCCGCCAATTCGAGATCGGCCTCATCGAACGCGTCTTCGGCTTTCGAAACCGCTTGAAACACGCCGTGGTCGGCGATCGGGATACTGATCGCCGACCGATAGGGGCCTTGTGGGTTCGCGGCTGGGTCGGCCGACACATCGTCGATGATGATCGATTCGCCGGTCCGGTAGGTTTCTCCGGCGATCGTTCCTTCGAGGGAGAGGGATTCGGTTTTCCCGATCGGATGGGCATCGGAAATCGCGTGGATCCTCAACTCGTCATCGTCCGCTAAGAGCAACGCACAGTTGTCGAACTCAAGGAACCGTTCGGCGGCTTGGACGGCTCGATCGCAGATTGTTGTCGGCTCCTGAAGGGTAGTGATTTCGGTCGCGACGCCATGTAATGTCTTCAGTATCTCTTCGCGTTCCTTGCGATCGGTTATATCAGCATAGATCACGAATCCTTCCGATCCATCCTCGCCTCCCGTTTCGAATTCTCCCGTCGCGAACATAAGAAAATCACGACAGTTACCATCAGCAGTCTGGCGTTCAACTTCCTGACGGATGATCCCGCCCTCGATGGCGATATCATCGAGTTGCTTAGCCTCGTCTGTGTATTTCGTCGGGACGATGAGTTCATTGAGATTCTCCCCTCGAATATTGTCTCCATCATAGCCAAACACCCGCTCGAAGGCAGGATTGACCTGCTTGACCGTCAACCCCTCTCCGCCCGAGACGATCACCGTTGGTTCGGGGAGCGTCTCGAAGAGCTGTCTGAAGCGGGTCCGTTCCTGTTCGGCCGTCCGTAGGGCCTGTTTTTGCTCAGCGATGTCGGCATAGATCGCGAACCCTTCGGTGATTCCATCATCGCCTGGTTCCGTCACATTCGTCGTTAGCAACAGGAAATCGTGGAGTTCATCGTCGGCAGTCAGCCGCCGCACTTCCCGTGGATCGATCCCGCCTTCGAGGTTTTCCTGATCGATCTCCCGGGCTTCAGTCAGTCGATCTTCGGGAACGATGAGATCGTTCAGATGGGTATCGACGATGTCGGATTCCTCGAAACCAAAGACGTCCTCGAAGGCTTGATTGACACGGCTCACCGTCGCATCGAGCCGATCCTCGCCGGAGAACAACACGGTTGGCTCCGGGAGCGTTTCGAAGAGGGACTCGAAGCGATCGCGCTCGAGTTTGAGTTGCTGCTCCCGTTCGACCCGTTCGGTGATATCATACACGATCGTCTGGACCGCCTGCTCACCGTCGTATCGGATCGGTGCTGAAACGACGATGGCGTGTTTTATTTCCCCATCTAAAGCGACGATCTTCTGTTGACTCGGTGGAGCTGGTTCCTGGTCCGTCAACATTTGATTGAACCGCTCTCGTACCTCGGCATCGTTGTCGGCATGTGTGAACTCGTAGACCTGCTCCCCGAGGAGGTCATCGGTCGTGTCGGCATTGAAAAAGTCGACCGCGGCGTCGTTGATCTGAAGGAACTCGCTGTCTTGTGCATAGATGAGAATCGGGATCGGTGCTCGCTCGATCAATGTCCGATACCGGTTTTCGCTTCGTTCGAGTGCCGTTTGGGTTTGATATCTCTCGACGGCGTTGTTGATCCGGTTTGCCAGCAATGCATACTGCTCCGATCCGGCTTTCTTCTGGAGATAGTCGGTGACACCCGCCGAGATCGCATTGCTGGCGACCTCCTCGCTTCCCTTCCCGGTAAAAAGGATAAACGGGAGTTCGGGATGGGTCTCCCGTACGGTTTTCAGAAATGAGATGCCGTCCTGGCCCGGCATATCGTAATCGGAGACGATACAGTCGAACTGTCCCTTGGAGATGCGGTCTAACGCTTCCCCGGCACTTGTCGCGGTCGTGACCGTAAACCGCTCGTCTTCGCGCTCGAGAAAATCGGCCGCCAGATCCGCAAACTCCGGCTCGTCATCGACGTGTAGAATCCGGATCGTATTCGTCATCCGATAGAGCGATCTGTAACTCCCCACTAAAGGGTTGTCCCGCTGTTCTCTACCGTGATAACTCGGGCGGGATCCCTGACGGATGGTTTTAGATCCGACGATCGAACGGCTGATCGGATCCTCGACAATCCGTCACTCCTTCCGGAACCGCTCGAAGGCCTCCTCCCAGGTCTCGTCCTCGCGGGGCTCGACGTCCAGCTCAGCGGGCACATCGGCATACCCACACGATTCACAGACCACAGCCTGCATCCCTTCCAGCGTGTATGTGACGAGGTCTTCCCCACACCGTGGACAAGCCATACGGCTGGATATGGCCGCCGCCAGATAAATGGATGCACCGGTTCCTCGATATTCTGAAAACCCGAACCCATACAGCGGTCCCATTCCCAATCGATCACATGGACAAGGCGGCGGTCGAGCGACAGCTCGCCGAGCTCATGACGTTCGATGACCCGTCGGCGTCGCTTGAGCAGTATGCGACTTCCGCCGAGCTGGCGGCCAGGCTCCTTCATCTGGCCGCTCTACATGGCGATCTTGCCGGTCGAACGATCGTCGATTTGGGTACTGGAACCGGGATACTCGCTCTCGGGGCCGCACTCGGTGATCCGACCCGCGTTATCGGCCTCGATCGGGACGAGACGGCGCTTCGGCTCGCCCGGGACAATGAGGGGCGACTCGATCCGCCGCTCACGATCGACTGGCTTCGCGGTGACGCCACGCAGGCACCGCTCTGTCTTGAGAGACCGAAGACGACAGTCGTGATGAATCCACCCTTCGGTGCCCAAACCTCGAATCAACACGCTGACCGGCGGTTCCTGGCGACGACTGCCGCGATCGCTCGGGTATCCTATTCTATCCATAACGCCGACAGCCAGAGATTCATCGAAGCCTTTGCCGCCGATCACGGCGCCGAGGTGACCCACGCCTTCGCGGCGACGATGCCCATCGACCAGCAGTTCGCGTTTCATACCCAGGATCGAACACAACTCGATGTCGAGGTGTATCGGATCGTCTGGACCGATCAGGACGATTCACCCTGATAGATCTCGGCACTGACGATCCGGATCCGCGTGTCGTTGACTGACGCATAGATATGTCTGCCTTCACGAGCAAACGTGATCCCGCCGGCCCGGACCGTTTCGTTGCCCGTCGGTACCGGAACGCGAGCCAACGACGTATTCGACCGAGTGACGTTAAGGAAGAACCCCTCCGACGTGGCCTCGACGGTGACGTTCCGACCGGCAAGGGTCGGCTCGGCGGTCGCCGGTGATGACGCGAACGCATGAGTCCACTTTCCGGTTCCGAACCGCTTCAGTTGGACCCGGTAGGCGGTTCCGCCGTTGGCGGCGGAGTAGCCGGTGCGATTGGCGATGACGGCCTGTCGCCATCCGACGCCGCCGACTCTAACGCTCCGTGTCCCGGCAAAGGCCAGCCGGGACTTCGATATCTGTCGGGTCCAGATATTGCGCTGTTCGTTGACGACGATTACACCGCTGGTCGTAACCTGGGTGGTTTCGCCGAATACGGAGAGATTGATGACGCGTACTTTCTGGTTGGTGACATCCTCCGCGTAGGCTACTGTGTATCCCTCGACGCTGATCGTTCCACCATCACCGGGGACCGATCCATCGGCGACGGTCGTGAGGTTCAGCGGGATCGAGCCGAATCCCAACACGAGCGCTGGAAAGAGCAACACCAACAGCCCGGCCGTTCGCACCGGGATCTGCTCGAAGAGCAGCCGCGGTCGGGCCGTCGTGCCATGGATGCCAAGCGTCACGAGCAGCGCCAGCAGAGCCACGAGTGTCATACCGACTCCCCGATACAACACGTATGTCACGCCCCCACGATACCACCACACCGCCCACAGCGAGAGTGCCGTCCCGACGATCAGGGCGCCGCTCCAGAGTCTGGCTGGCCCGGGCAGCTCCTCACGATCGCGGGTTCGAAACACCAACGCACCGGCGACGATTCCGAGAAACAATCCGAACAGGTGCCCCTGGACCGCGATGCCCGCCCACCAGGGTTCGGAGAAGGTGGGTTTGGCCTCGGCGACGACGACCGGATTCTGCAAGGCCCGGTAGACGGTTCTGAGAACTTCCCGAACTGAGAGGGCGATGACGGTGCCGATCGGATATCGAACCAGGGCAAACCCCGCGAAGGCAAAGACGACGCCCGAGAAGCCGATGATCGGTCCCCAGCTGAAGATACTCGTCAACCATCCGACGATGATGACACCGACGGGGAATGCGACGAACGCCCGGATGAACGGATTGGTTCGCCAGGAAGTGAACGTCTGTGCTCCGCGTTTGGTCGGGTAGTGTCCCCAGGCGTATTCGACGATCGGCGCGAAGACGATCGTTCCAACCAAATTTCCGATCAGGTGGCCAGCCCCCACGTGGGAGAACGGTGCCAGCGCTATTCCGAGCGGATAGAAATACGACCAGGCGGAGAACGGTACAGTGACGGGTCGAAACCAGTGATCCCAACCACCCTGGATGAACAGATAGACACACAGCACACCAACGATCGACACGACCGTCCCCCAAGGTACGCCCATCAGTAGTCGAGACCGCAGCCGGTGGCCGATGGCCATCTTCCGATCGAGGTACCGAACGATCGTTGCGGCCACGATCAACGACCCAACGACGAGTAATTGGAACAACGGAAGCCACGATGGGATCGTGACCGGCCACACATCCATATCCCTCCGTTGGACTCCGGATTGTTAACTTTTGCAGGCACACTTCCTGTACTTTGGAGAGTGATGCCGATGAAGGCCACAAGGTGTCTGCAGCGCGGATCGTTGAAGCCGGACACTCCCGTCGCAGGCCTTCGCGGTAGGGGGTACGGACAGGCGTCGGCTGGTTCGTCGGAGGTGTCGAGGGCTTCCGAGTCGTGCTCGTCTCATTGCCCGGGATTGAATACAGCCGAAATCGCCGAGACGAAACGTTGAAACGCGCCACAGCGGTAGCACACCTATGGAACTGCGGGTCATCGACAAGACCGATACCGAACTCGAGATCGAGATCGCAGGGGAGGATCACACCTTCATGAACGTCCTGAAGGGGGCCCTCCTCGAAACAGACGGCGTCGCCGCCGCGACCTACGACATGAATCCCGAACAATCGGGCGGGCAGACCGAGCCGATCCTGACGATCAAGACTGAGGACCGCGACCCGATCGACGCTCTCGAAGACGCTGCGGGCCGCGTCAAGGCTACTTCCGATGGGTTTCTGGACGCCTTCGAGGCGGCCGCGTCGGCCTGAGGTCCGATCCGTTCCATCGATCCCGCGATCTGTCATCCCCGCCCGGTCCTGACGGTGGATGTTTCTTCCGGTGCTTTTCGTCTCTCCAAACAGTAGATCGAACCCTTCCTGCTATCGACTCAAAGCCGGACCGGGACGCCGCGCTCGTCGAGGTAGGTCTTACACTCCTCGATATCGAACTCGCCGAAGTGGAAGATCGAGGCTGCAAGCGCCGCATCCGCACCAGCATCGACGAACGCCTCGTACATATCCTCCGGTCCACCACATCCCGATGAGGCGATCACCGGCGTCGAGACGGCGTCACAGACTGCCTTCGTCAGGGGGATGTCATAGCCATCCTTGGTCCCATCGGCGTCGATCGAGTTGACGAACAGTTCCCCTGCGCCCCGTTCCTGTGCCTCGATCGCCCACTCGATGACGTCCACGCCGGTCCCCTCGCGACCGCCCTTGATCGTACACTCGAACCAGCAGGACTCCCCGTTGACTTCAGCATAGTATTCGCCGTCCTCGTCGTAGCGTCGGCGGGCATCGACGCTGATGACGATACACTGACTGCCGAAGGCGTCGGCACCCTCGGTGATCAGTTCTGGCCGTTGGAGAGCGGCCGTGTTGATCGAGACCTTATCCGCGCCAGCCCGGAGTGTTTCTTTGATGTCCTCGCGGGTTCGAATTCCGCCGCCCACGGTCAGTGGAATGAACACCTCGTCGGCGATGCGTTCGACGACATCGAGCATCGTCTCACGCCCCTCGGCACTGGCGGTGATGTCGAGAAAAACGAACTCGTCGGCCCCCGCGGCGTTGTATCGCTTGGCCATTTCGACGGGATCACCGGTGTATTTGAGGTTCTCGAAATTGACACCCGTGTAGACGGCTGGATTGCCGTCGTCGTCGAGATCGACGTCGATACAGGGGATGATCCGCTTAGTTAAGACCATATGTAGGATAAATTTCGACTGATCGGGTTATCGAACGGTTCATGTCTGTTCTCGGCGACGAGCGGGGGTGATTCTTTCGGAAGTGAACCATCACTTCAACGGCAGAAGGTGTGACGCCCATCGTGGTCCGTGGAGGCAATAGGGGTCTTAATGGACGTCTGGACACGATCGTATCTGCCGCATTGCCCATCTCAGGTATTCCCATCCTGTTTGTGCGCCCAAAAGCGGGCGCAATTGATATTTGATTGGGATCCGAATATAACCCGGTATTTAGTCATTACATCAAAACACTGGAATGTTTTGATCGATCTTTAAACGGGGAGAGAAACTCGCCGTTATCCCAATCCCAACGAACACAGTCAGGATAGTTCCAAGAATGTTCGGTGAGCGTGCCATTGTTTGTCAGGATGAGTCCTTTCCATACCCTGTGTTATCATAGGTACTAATTTTGTACACCTAACACCAGCCATGTGTAACTCGCCTCTTCAACAAGGATGAAAACTACGGCAGACCAGAATGGTAGTATCTCGGATGGATCGTTCCAATAGATCGTCGCTCTGGTCGCGTCTTCAGTCGGTAGTATTCCGTCTTCATCAGATCGGGCGACAGAAACAAACAGATTTCCATCGGTGGCTTGAGAACACGCGGAATTTCATCCATCTCTCGCTTCTCCTCTTTATCCCACTCTTGATCGCGCTTGTGACGTTTCTCTCGAATATGGTTAATTTGCTCCCGTTTCTGCTGTTTCCGCCGTTGGCATCCGGGACTTACACTCTGTTTGCCAATCCTGAATCGAGTTATGCCTCACCTCAGCGATTTGTCGGCGGTATGACACTCGGAGCAATCTGTGGATGGATCGCCCTCAAAGGGACCGCCAGATATTGGTACCATGTCCCGCCCCAAACCGTCGATGTTCATCCTGGGGCCGCTGCATTCGCTGTGTTGCTTACAGGCGTTCTGACATGGGTGTTAGATTTAGAGGTCTCTCAGGCGTTTTCGACGGCGTTGCTCGTGCTCGTTGTGGGCGTGACCCAACTCATCTACGTCGTAAGTGTGTTCGTCTCCTCAACGCTCGTCGCCGGGGTGTTCCTGATCTGGCGGCGCTATGTCTACGAGGAGCGGGCTGACTATCTCTACCAAACGATCCATGGTGATGACCATGTACTTGTTCCCATGCGCGGGGAGACGGCCGCGACGATCGCATCATTTGGCGCCCAACTCGCTGCCCCACATAAGGCCAGTAAAGTCGTCCTCCTCAAAATCATACACACGGAGGATATCGCGTCTGGTGAGACTCTTGTCGAAACGAACGGAGGTATGACTACAATCAAAAACGAACCAACCACTCCCACCGATATATCATCCTCAGCAGAGAAGGTAGCTGAAGAGCTTGAAGCTCACGCCGATCGGATCACTGACCGTTTTGACCTTCCATGTGAGGTGGTGGTGGTAGCAGGGGACCCTGACGATGCGCGGACTGTCGTGCAGACAGCGCGAGATATGGACTGTGATCTGATCGTCACGCCCTATGAGACGGCGAATGGGAAGCTCTCACAGTTTGTTAGAGGACTATTCGCTTCGACGCTTGATGTGGTCGCCGTCCGTACTGACGGACAGCAAACGAAATGGGATCGGATCTTGGTGCCGATCAAATATCCTGGTGATGTCGCCCATGCGATGCTTGACTTCGCTGATCGGATCGCTGGTAAGACGGGGCATGCGGCGATTTGTCACTGTATCGATAGCGAGCACAAGCGGCGTGAGGCCGAAGAAATGGTTGCGAATTTGGCGGAAACGTTCGAACGAGCGTTCGAAACCCGAGTGACGACCGCCCCAATTGAAGAGTTTCTCTCGGCAAACGATAGTAACTACGATCTGACGATTATAGGATCAAGTACTGAGCGGACAGTCGTCTCCCGAGTTATTGACCCACCGACATTTCAGGAGTTAGAAACGCTCGATTGTGATCTAGCAATTGTTCATCGCGGCTAACTGGTTACCGACGTTGATCGATATGTATCCTGACGGACAGTAGATCTCCCCTTCCATTTTCTAAGCGGTCTGTCACCCGTGAAGTTATCAGCAACCGCGTTACGCCTGTGTCAAAGCTTTGTGGTAATTTGGTATTTCATCAATTTTGGGGAGTGAAGCCGCTCGGGGTTTTCATTATCGTCTACCCACCACGAATTGATATGGTCTCATATGTCGCCATTTTAGCAGCAGTATTCCTTATCTGTAGTCATTGTCACTATTGCCCTCGAGTGGATTAGTCTTCAAGAGACGGTTCATACCCCTCCACCGCTCCAATCTGATTAGCGAAGAGTTGGTGTTGGTTTCATAGGCAGGCTTATTTCGTGGTTTGAAACTCGACTGTCCGCTTATTGGTCCGGTCATGTATGTGTGAATGATGGTAACGACGCCATCGCTTTCATCTGACCAAACAGACGGTAACAATAGTATCATCACTGCCGGCTGGCAATTGATCAAAATTGCCCTTCATGAGGCGACAATCATCGCTATCGGACTAGTATGGGCTGGGTTTTGGCTGTTGATATTACGCATCCATGCAAAACGTGGTGAAATTGCGGGAGTGATCGGTACCGGAGTGGTTGCGATGATTGGGATGGTTCTTGTTCTCCAGCGAATCTTTCAGTACATCAACGCTGATTCACTCCCCCGCCCAGTTGAAGGGTTTGTTGCCCAACTATCCAAGCGGGCAGAGCAATGGGACATATAGATCACTAACTGGGAGTTCTTTCGAAACACCGCTTGGTCAGCATCTACCGAACCTTCGCGAGCCGCGCGCTTGACGGTTGTGATCCACTCGACGGATGCAGACAGATCAGACAGTCAACACGCCGCCGATAACTAACAACAAGATACCGATCACGGCCGCCGCCTGAAACAGCCGTTGGCTCTCGGAGGCAGGCGAACGGACTTTATCCCGGTTGGCCCCCTCGGTCAGCTGACTGGTGCCCACTTCGACCAACCCCGTGAGAACGACCCACAGTACGACCATTGATAACACCAGATGTCCACGTGTCGATCCCAACAACTGGGTGGTTCCGTACACCGTCATCGCGAGGTGACCGCCGGTCAACAGGAGGACGAGCGAACTCACCCGCGAGAGTGTCGTCAGCTTGCCGGCGATCACTTCGAGCGGCCCCGCATTGAGTGTCCCGTTTCTCGCCGCCGGCAGGATCGCCCACGTCACGAAGGCGACGCCGCCGGCCCAGAGCCCGGCGAACAACAGATGTACCGCGTACATTGCGGTCCCGACTGTGACCATACAGCCGGCTTTGAATGAGGATGGTATAAAACCGATGAACCCGCCGGCCTGCCGTGGCCCGTACACTCTTGAGCGGCCCCATCGATTGAGGCGCCCATGTCACGACTCCCGTCACAGGTCATCGGTGACGCCTACACGAATAGCCGCGCGATGGACGTCTTGACCGATATCACCGAAATCGGTAACCGGATGGCCGGTCAGAACGGTGAACGGGCTGGTGCGGAGGTCATCCGGGACGCCTTCGAGGCGGCCGACCTTCGGGCGGTCGAGATCAACGAATTCGATGTCGCCGGCTGGTGGCGGGGTGATTCGAGCATTGAGGTCGACGCGGGTCGATCTCCCCGGTTCGAGAGCGATCACCAGATCATCGCTCTCCCCGGAACACCGTCAGGTGATGTCGAGGCTCAGTTGCTTGATCTGGATTATGGATTGCCCGAGGACATGGATGACGGGATCGAAGGCAAGATCGTGATGGCGCGTTCGGACACGCCCGACGATCACGACCGCTGGATCCACCGCATGGAGAAATACGCGACTGCCGCCGATCACGGCGCCGTCGGGTTCGTCTTCCGCAACCACGTTGAGGGCTGTCTCCCGCCGACGGGCGAGATTGGTGATCACGATCGCCCCGGCCCGATTCCAGCGGTGGGTGTCTCAAAGGAGACCGGCGCGCGGCTGGCACGGTACTGTGAGGGCGGGGAGCCGACGGCTCGGTTGGGCGTCGACTGTCGGAATGCGCCCTCGACCTCCCAGAACGTCGAGGCGGTCGTCGGCCCGGACACTGAGTCGGAAGTCCTCGTGACGGCCCACATCGACGCACACGATATCGCTGAGGGTGCCGGTGATAACGGCGCCGGCAGCACGCTCGTCGCCGAGATCGGACGACTGCTCAAGGCCGCGGAGGACGATCTCGATACGCGGGTGCGCTTGGTCACGTTCGGGGCCGAGGAGATCGGGCTCTGTGGCGCCTATCACTGGGTCGATACCCATGACAACGACGCAGTCAAGGCCGTGATCAATATCGATGGCGCGGGCAACTCACGAACTCCACGTGTCCGTAGCTACGAGTTCGAGCCGATGACGACGGCCTTCGAGACGGTCGGTGAGGACCTCGATGTTCCGGTCGAGGTCGATGACGAACTGAGCCCACACAGCGACGCCTGGCCGTTCGTCGAGGAAGGAATTCCGACGGTGACCGCCGGCTCGGTCTCGGAAGCCGAGGGCCGTGGATGGGGACATACCCATGCCGACACCCTCGATAAGATCGACTCCCGTGATCTCCGGGCATTAGCGATCAGTCTCGCGACCGCGGCGATGACCGTCGCGGAGGACGACCGATCGATCCCACACAAGGAGCGCACGGCGATCCGTGAAGCCATCGACGAGGGATACGAACAGGAGCTGAAGGTCATCGGCCGGTGGCCGTACGGGGATTAACTGGACGGTAGCCGGCCGAAACCACGTGACTGGGTTTCATGACTTTCAAATGTTGAAGAGAAACTCGGTCGAATCCTGCTGAAACCTCTTCTGAAGGGTTCAATTCTGTACGAAGTTTGGTCTCACTTCGAGTGGATTGCGCCCGGAGTTTGTCCATATCTTGAAAAATCTACTTTTGCCCGTTTGGTAACTGGACAATTGCAATGTCAGATAATGCGACGACACGACGACGATTTCTGCGGGTCGCCGGTGGAACGACAGCGCTCGCGCTTGCCGGCTGTTCCGGCAACAGTGATGGCGGGAATAGCGATGAGACTACTGACGACGGGTCGATACGGACTGGATCGATGACGGAAACTGATTCAATGGGGACCGAATCCATGGATACCGAATCGATGGATGACTCTGATTCGATGGCCAATGAGAGTATGAACGAGGGAATGCAGCCGAGTGATCCTGCTGAGGCCTCCCGCGCAACTATCGACCGATTCAGTGAAGCCGCGGGGAACTTACACGTGCGAGGGCCTGATAACGATCTCCCCGGCCCCAACGAACCCGTCGACTTCGATGCGATTTTCCTCACCCGAGGCCTAGGTCCTGATGGCGGAGTTGTGCAGTACTACGACTTCGATGTCCAGTCGACGATGCTGGCTCCCATCTACGCACTGTTCTACGAGAACGGTGATCCCGTCGAAGGGCAATTGAACATCGTCGATGTAATTCCTGGTGACGAAGGGTATAACGATTTCTGGCACGTCCATCGGGTGACTGTCCCCGACGAGTACGATCCCAATACGATCACAAGTGCGTCAGCTCTTGACGAAGCGGGCTACGAAGTGGAGCCGACCGGTGTCATCAAAAACTGTCCCGTCGTCCCCGAGGGATCGACGGCCAGTATGCGTCTCGACGGCGGCAGCCCCGACCTCGTGGATGGATGGTACGAGGGACAGGTCGTGAGTTATTTCCTGTTCGAAGAGGCCTCTATTGAGACGACCGGTAACGGACGCGTTCCTGTTTCACCAATCTATGTCAGTTTCAATACGAATCCGGGACAGGAGGGCGGGGGTCCAACCTCGGGATTTATGACCGAGGAAGGAAGCGACCAAACCCATAACGTCGTGGCA
The DNA here is from genome assembly GCA_042219475.1 of Halobacteriales archaeon. GTDB lineage: Archaea > Halobacteriota > Halobacteria > Halobacteriales > Hikarchaeaceae > Chewarchaeum. Next base: position 13,009 of record JBDGPX010000106.1, on the reverse strand, counting down.
ACTGTCCCGGATGATACCGGCTACTCACCGATGTGGACGGTCAACATCTACGATAACGCCGAGTTCGACAGTGTCTCGGATTTGGAATCGGCCACCGATGTGAACATCCTCGCCTCGGGCGCAGCGATGGTCAACTGTCCAATCGTCTCCGTCGCGTGAGATGCGAATATAGCTGATCTGTTCGGCGTCGTTACATCGCTAATAATCACTGGCAGGTTGGAACCGCTGAATGGACTGCGTGAGTCCGGTACCGACCGATGATATTCCGCTCCAGGGAGGTCACACCAAGCCCCCACAGTCAAGTTATCTCCGACGAACGCCCCGTCCATGGACGTGCTTATCACCGGTGCGAGCGGCACCGTCGGTACCGCGATTAGTGACCACCTCCATGATAGCGACGACTACGATTTCACCTATCTCGATCGTGAACCACATCCGGACCACGAGACGGTGAGCACGGATATAACCGATTATGGCGCTATTCGTGAGGCCATCGCGGGCCATGACGCCGTGATTCACCTCGCACTTATTCCTGGTCTCTCGGCGTTCGAACGGGATGTTGGCTGGTCCGAGGCGATGGCGGGTAACCTCAAAGGCACCACGAATGTCCTTGAGGCAGCCGTCGCGACCGATACTGAAAAGGTGATTTTCGCCTCTTCGAACCATGCCGTCGGCATGTACGAAGTCAAAAACGCGCCCGACATCTACTATCCCGATTTCGATCTAATGGTCGATCACACGGTCGTTCCACGCCCCGATTCGATGTACGGGCTGGTGAAGGTCTATGGTGAGGGGATCGGCCGACTCTGTGCGGAGGCTCATGGGGTGTCGTTTTACAGCCTCCGGATCGGTGCCATTCGTGATCCCGAGTACGACCATCCCTATGGTGATGCCGAACGTGGCGTCGACGATGGCGACTGGGATCGGGACAGCGAGCAGTACCGCGAGCAGGTCGCCCGATTAAAAGGCATGTGGCAGTCACGCCGGGATTTCGCCCACATGGTCGACTGCTGTCTCGCCGAT
>JBDGPX010000106.1:0-11886 GCA_042219475.1 Halobacteriales archaeon | reverse complement strand
CGATAACGGCGAGGAGTGGGACGGCCCACCGACGTAATATCGGTGAGAGTGTGAACGAATCTTGGCCTGAATTTGAAAAAGTGTCTTTGTCGAACCCTTTCTTGCAACCGCTATGGCCGATCGATCCGACTCTCCTGCACGCTCCGTCCTGACAGCTGATCGCCGCCGATTCCTCGGCATGATCGGATCGGCCGCAACTGCTGGAGGGATCGCAGGCTGTATGGGTGGCCCAAGCGGTGGAGCGAGCGCTACCGAAACCGACGCCGGTATGGAGTCTTCGCCGACAGCCACGACCTCGTCCACCGCCGGTGATGGGTTGGCCGCTCATCCCGCCGGCTCTAGTGTGGCTGATCAACCTCGGCTTGGTCCTGACCCGATGGAGGCGACCGGCGTCGTCGTTGCGTTCGAAGATCCATCCTGTCCCCGGTGTCGGGCCTTTCATCGTGACGTGCTGCCCCAGTTGGAGTCGGAGCTGATCGAACCGGGTGACGTCGCGTACGTCTTTCGAGGATATCCGGTAGTGTATCCGTGGGGCGATCCGGCCGCCCAGGCGCTTGAGTCGACCTATGCCCGCAACGAGTCGGCCCACTGGCAATTGCTGGAGGAATATTTCGACGCCCAGAGCGGATACGATACCGAGAACGTCTTCGACCGAACCGACTCGTTCCTCGACGCCAACACCGATCTTGACGCGGCGGCCGTCGTCGAGGACGCACGGAATGAGGCCCACGACAGCGCCGTTCAGACGGATCTCTCGGCCGGGAAGGACGCCGGGGCCGGTCGAACCACGCCGTCGCTGTTTCTGTTTCGCGATGGCGAGTTCGTGACCAAGGCCGCCGGAAGCATCAGCTTTAGCGTCCTCACAAACGCATTAGGGCTATGAGCGGATTGTTCGGCAATATCCGGCTGCCTACGCGTACCGACGACTGGCGGCTGATGATCCGGACGGCTCGCCTCGTCCTCTCGGTTCCAGTGTACGCACTTTTGAGCGTGTTGATTGCGGTCCTCGCAATAACTGTCTTCGTTGTTTCTCAGAACATTCCGCTGGTCCGGGATGTCGTCATCGGCGGTACACTCCCGTTCGAGGCCCGCCTGCAGGTCCTGCTGGGACTGTTCCCGTTTCTTGGGACATCATTCTCTATCGAGGCCGGGCTGCTTCTGATTACAGTCGGTCTGCTGGTGGGACTCGATATCGCGATGGTCACGTACCACCTCCGTGAACATGGCGTCGGAGCCCGCGAGAGCGGCGGCAGCGTTATCGGTGTCGTCCTCGGGACGCTGGGCGCCGGGTGTGCCGCCTGTGGCTCGGCCATTCTAGCTGGGGTACTCTCGCTGGTCGGCGGGGCGGGATTGTTGACGGTGTTGCCCCTCGATGGGTTGGAGTTTTCGCTGCTGGCGATGGTGGCGCTCGTACTCTCGATTTACTGGCTTGCTGATGGTATGCGCGGGGGCGAGATCAACGGTTGTCCGGTCGATCTCAACTGATTCGCAGGTGGTCCGTTCCGTCCTGTTTTTTGTGGGCCGGTAGCGCCCGCCAGCTTTTGATGGAACTGAATAGCTACTGATTAGGTATTTAACGATTCGTTGGGAGTCGTATGTATGGCATACAATGGCTATCAGGATTACTTCGAGAAGAAGCTCATCCTGACCGTCGCGACGACCGGCGGGTTACACGGTAAGGAAGCGAACCCGAACCTCCCGGAGCAACCGGAGGAGATCGTCGAGGACCTGAAGGCGTGCCGCGAGGCCGGGGCGTCCATGGTCCATCTGCATGCCAGAGATGACGATGGGGAGGATACGAAAGATGTCGCGAAATTTCAGCGGCTCCGTGATCTGATCGATGAACATGTCCCGGAGATGCTCGTCTGTTTCACCACCGGCGGGAGCCAGTCGCGCGAGGAACGGATCCGGCCGGTGATCGAAACCGATCCACCGCCGGATCTCGCGACGATCGATGTCGGTCCGATGAATTTCGGTCAAACACACGTCTCGATGAATCCACGGGAACAAAACGAGGAGTATGCCCGTCGGATGGCCGATCACGACATCAAACCCGAACTGGAGATCTTCAACCCGGGGCACTTCCCCGAAGCCGAACATCTGATCGACAACGATCTGGTTGAGGATCCGTATTGGTGTACACTGATATTGGGGATGCAGACGGGAACGCCACCACATCCACGAAATCTGCTGAATTTAGTCGACAATCTACCAGCGCAGGCCGAATGGCAATGTCTCGCGATCGGTCGGCATCAACTCCCGCTGACGACCATGGCGATCACGCTGGGCGGGCATGTTCGCGTTGGTATGGAAGACAACGTCTACTACCGGAAAGGCGAACTCGCCGAGAGTAACGCACAGCTCGTCCGCCGCACGGCCAGAATCGCCGATGAGCTCGAACGTCCGTTGGCGACGCCCGATGAAGCCCGCTCTATGCTGGGATTGTAACTCGACGCGGACCCTGAGCACTCCGAGGCTGTGTCGCTCCGCGAATGTACCGCCGAATGGATCCTTTGGATCCACCGGTAATGGGGGGAGCAACCGCCGATCTCATAGCTGTAACCGCACGGATAGCTTACTTCATCGTGACCCACGTGAGAAACAGCAGGGCAACGAACTGCAGGCCACGAAGGATCGCCACCGCCGTCTGAACCGTTGGATCGCCGGAGTAGAGCATCTTCATACTGAAAAAGAAGAAGATCGCCGTCGCGTTTTCGACGAGCATCACGACCGCGAAAACGACGAGTCCAAGCACGAGGCTGCTGCGAAACGTCTGATAGTTCCGAAGCCATACGAACGTCAGCGCCCCCAACAAGAGGATGTTCGCCCCGGCCAGGATCGTCGCGACCATGATCTGTGATGCCATTACCATAGTAGGTCAGTCCATGTTCTTGGTGATCTGTTCGAAGGTGTCTCGTTGGTGTTCGAATTGATCGGTCAGGAAATAGAGCGTTCCGTAGGACTCCTCACCCATCTCGACGATATTGTGTTCGGTAAGCAGCTCGAGGTGGTGTCGGATCGTGTTGTAATCAAGCTCCAGATGCTCTGCCAGCTGATTGGCATTCCGGGGTCGCTCGGAGAGAGCCCGGATGATACGCGCCCGGTTCTTCCCGCCACGGGTTCCGGCGAGCAGATACCAAAGCGCCTTCTCCATCGTCGGATCTGAAGCATCATTTACCAGCAGGGGGTTTATAATCCTGGGACTGCGGATCGGTTGCGTGGCGTCATTGGATCGTCTCCGAGACCCAGCCCGTCGCGCCGCTTGGGAACGCTTGGGATCGGTCTTTCGGCTGTAACGTGCCGGTGCCGTCGGTCGCCCGGACGACGACGTCATGTGATTCGCCGGGGTGGTCGTACCGGTGGACCCACATCCGCCAGGTGTCCTGATCGGGAAGTGGATCGCTGAGATCGGCTTCCGTCCACGAGTCACCACCATCGATCGAAACTTCGACTTTCTCGATCCCGCGGGTGCCGGCGTAGGCGTGCCCGCCGAGTTCGACGCGGTCGTCTTGGACGTTCGTCGCGTGTAGCTTGGCGACGGTGTTCACCGGACCGGTGCCGTGCCAGCCGCGTTTCTCCCAGTATCCGTCGGCCTCCTCCTCGAGAATCTCGATCTCGGTGAGCCACTTGACGTTGATTTCACCCCAATGTCCGGGGATCAGTGCCCGCACCGGGAACCCGTGAGCGCGCGGGAGTTCGAAGCCGTTCATCCCGTAGGCTAGAAAGCCGGTTCTGAGTGCGTCCATCGGAAACTCCTCGAAATAGTTGTCATGGGCACGAAGCATGACGTACTCGCCTTGTGGATTCGCCCCACCGACGATCTCCATGATCGGTATCCCCGTCCAGAGTGCGTTGTCCATCTTGCGTCCGTTGAGTGATTCACCGACACACCGGAGCGTAGAAAACTGATGTTGTGCCTCCATTCTCCGGATCTCCTCGTAGCCGATCGTGACCTCCTGTTCGACAGCGCCGGTCACCTTCAGCTCCCAAGTTCCCTCGCTGATGGTCGGATTCACCGAATTGATGTCGACTTCGTAGAACTTCTCGCTGACCAGTCCCTTGAGCCGTGCAACGTCGAGGGATTTCTCGTGGGCCACCTCGATCATCTCATCGGCCTCGGTCTTGAGGTCGTCAGTAAGCGGTGCGGGATCGCCATGCCCGTGGAAATCCGAATCCGAATCCGAATCTGAACTGGATCCCGATCCACCGGCGCCTCCAACGCTGTCTGCGGTACTTCCGCGGAGATAGTAGCTGAGGGCGCCGAGACTGAGCAGCCCGGTCAGGCTGGCGACGATGGTCCGCCGACCGCCATCGACAGTGGGTGTCGAGCCCCCCGTCCCGGGTTCCAACCATTGCCGGCCGGCCGTCACCACGGCAGCCGCAGGGATGGCAGCCCCCAGGGCATACATCGGCCGCCCGGTCAACAGGGTCGCAAACAGCCAGACGAATACAGCACTGAAGAGAGCGATCGCTGACCGTGAGTGATACCGCCGCCCAAGCAAGGCACCGACGCTGACGAGGACTGACGCGATCAGGACTGTTAGGCCGATCGCCATTATTAGATTGATCTTTTGACCGATGTCACCCAAGACCAGAATACCGAACGTCACGACGAATCCCGGCATCGATTTCGTCAAAATCGAATCCATCGGAGCCACTACAAACCGAGGAGTGAACCCCGCGACGAAATAGGATCCCGCGACCGCCGCGATTCCTGCCATCACTGCGACGACGGCAAAGGGTCCGTTGAGACGGCGGACGTATTCGAGTGCGCTCATGTGCTGTAACCGAGGGATACATGGCTATAATGCTTGTTCAAAATCCGACCAAAATATCCGCAGAATCGGATTCAATCGTGGGACTGCGTGAGCCGAAAGCTTTCGGCCCATCTACTGGGATCCGATCGAAAATCGCTATTCTTTCGATCCCTGTTTTTCACGACGATCCGGTAGCGAAGCCAACCCGCTAAAGGCGGCGGTGTTTGACCGCCAGACATTTTATTGTCTAATGCGTCTATTTATTCGAATACTGGTATGGTCGCGTGTGTGCTGATTGCTGATGGTAGCCGAAACCCAAACGTTGTCCTCGCCAACCGTTCTGAGATCGGCCATGGTCCCTTGAGATCAGTACGAAATCGCTCTCCATGGAGTGATCGGCTATGAATTCGGTTCCTGGTGGTCCGGTGTTTGCCCTCGGTATTGCGATCGGCCTTGGGCTCTTCAGTGGGATCCAGATCGCGACCTTCATTGGTCTGACCGGGATCGTTGTGGTGCCGGTTGCCCTTGTCATCGGTGGAGTCATCGCGACGGTTCTCAACGGGATCATCCTCTTTTTATTCCAGTTGGTCCTCCCCGACTGGTTCATGACGATCGGCAAGCGAGGCAACTGGCGCCGGGACATGCGTCGCTGATCGCCTACGACAACCGCTCGCTGGTGAGGTCGATAGGCTAAAGACGTTGTTGGGCAAACGCTGGCATATGTCCGATGAGGATGCTACCGAGGCTGATCTCTGGGCCCGTGAAACGGCTCCGCAAAGCCCGTATACGATGAGTCAAGTGACGCTTGGTCTGATCGTCCTGACGGTCGGCCTAGCGATCACCTTTCTGCTTCCACTGGTGGCTTAATCGAGCCGTTTGCCTCTTTTTACGAACGGCTCCGATCGATGGTCACTCGAGTTCGGTTTCGATAACGCTCCGATCGGCGGCGATCTGGGCGGCGGATCGCTCCAGTTCCGTTCCATCGACCCTGACGGTCAGCGATCCGTCGGCTGTTGTTTCGCCGAGTTTGGTGATCGGGACTGTGTCGTTTCCGATGGTTTCGCGCAATCCCGCCGGATCGGTGGTCTCGACGACAGCCCGGCCTGGTTGTTCGGTAAAGAGCCGCGTTGCCGGTCGTGTCGACCCCGGGAGGGCCACGTCCACGCCGACTTCCTCGGTGATCATCTCGGCCAGCGTCACTGCCAGCCCGCCGTGACTGATATCGTGGATCGCCTGAGTCGCGTCGTGAGTGGCTGCCGTCCGTAGCGTCTCGATCCGTCCGGCCGACGCCGCCGGTAGATCCGGGAACCGATCGGTGCCGTCGGCGTGAGCAAGCAGTTCGGAGCCCCCCAGCGCACCGCTTGGCTCACCGATGAGAACGATCGTCCCTTCGCCACTGAGCGTGAGCGGTGGGGCGTCGTATCCCTTGGTCCGGCCGGCCATGAAGAGGGTCGGTGTCGGCGGGATCGCCCCGCTCGCTGAGTCGTTGTACAGCGAGACGTTGCCACCGACGACCGGTACTGCAAGCGTCCGGCACATGTCGGCGAGCCCGTCGACGATCCCCTTGAATCCACCGTAGACGGTCGGTTTCTCAGGGTTGCCGCCGTTGAGACAGTCGACGGCCGCCAGCGGCGTTGCCCCTTTGACGGCGAGATTGGCGGCGTTTTCGAGCGCAACCGCCCGGGCACCGTCGTAGGGCGCGACGCTCGTCCAGCGGGGATTCGCTCCCGCACTGAGTGCCAGCCCCATCCCGGCTTCCCGAATCGCCATGATCGCGGCGTCATCGCCGGGTCGCATCGCCGTACGGATTCCGACTTCGTGATCGTACTGACGATAGATCCATCGTTTCGAGGCGGTGTTCGGGTTCGCAAGTACCTTATCAAGAGCCGTTTCGAGATCGATCGCCGGGAGATCTCGTTCCGGTTGCTCGGGTGGATCCGCCGGTAGGTCGTTCATTGGGGCACCCTCGCCGAGGAACGCCGCATCGACGTCGACGACCGTCTCTCCGTTAAACGTACAGACGTAGTTGCCGTCAGTCACCTCGCCGACGACTGAACAGCCCAGATCGAAGCGATCGGCGATTTCCTGGACCCGGTCGACGTTCTCGGAGGCGACCTCGTAGCACATCCGTTCCTGGGACTCGGCAATGAGGATCTCCAATCCCGTCATGTTGGGTTCCCGCTGGTGGACGTTTTCGAGCTCGATCATGGCCCCGAGATCGCCCTTTGCGACCATCTCGGATGTCGCTCCGCCCAAGCCGGCCGCCCCGAGGTCACGGGCGGCCGCCACCAGATCCTCTTCGATGAGCACTTCGTTGGCCTCGATCAGGAGCTTCTCTGTGTAGGGATCTCCGACTTGGACGGCGGGCCGATCCTCGGTTTCGGCATCCTCGGCGAGATCTTCGCTGGCGAAGCTGGCACCGCCGAGACCATCCCGGCCGGTCGCGTTCCCGACGAGGACCAGCTTGTTGCCGGGCTCGGTGGCCGTGGCGGTCACCAGCCGATCGGCGTCGAGGAGCCCGATACAGCCGACGTTCACCAGCGGATTGCCCTCGTAATCCGGATGGAAATCGACGCTGCCGGTCACGGTCGGAACGCCGATCGAGTTCCCGTAGTCGCTGATCCCCTCGACGACACCCTCGAAGAGATAACGGGGGTGGTCGTCATCGAAATCGCCGAAATACAACGAATCAGCCAGTGCGATCGGATAGGCGCCCATCGACATCGTGTCCCGGACGATCCCGCCGACGCCCGTTGCAGCCCCGTCATAGGGATCGACGTATGAGGGGTGGTTGTGGCTCTCGATCCCCATCGTGATATAAACATCATTAGTGAGGGCGACCACGGCGGCATCGTCACCGGGTCCGACGACCACCTGCTCGCCCTCGCTGTCGAAAGCCGACAACAGCGGTCGTGAGGATCGGTAGGCACAGTGTTCGCTCCAGAGGTTTTCGAAGAGCGCGGCCTCCTCACGGGTTGGTTCCCGCCCGAGCTCCTCTACGATCAGCGCACGGTCCGAGTCGGGGAGACTCATTCGTCTCGGTGTACTGAAACGCCGGACAAATGGCTTTCTATGTGTACAACATACCCGACTGTGAGACGACCTGGTCGAGCGGCCTCACCCGGACGACTGCCGATCCAGAATGGTATCGATCTGATCGGGCGGATCGGATTCCCGTTCGATCTCGCGCAACATCTCTAAAACCGTCGGATCGAACGCCGGGGTGAGGACAATACCGGCAACGCCGACGGCCAGCCGCCCGAGGAGCCGATCGACGATCGGGGTAGCGGCCGGCCATTCGGCCATGGTCACGGACGAATGCCACGCGAGCTCCCGCCCGTTTCGTACCGCCATCATATAGCCAGTTTCGTCGATATTGCCGAGGGCCGTATCGACCGTTCGTAATCCGGGCGCATAGAACTCGATCAATCCGGATTGGACCTGATCGACCATCCTGCTGAGGATGGTGTTGATCCGAACGTGGTCGGCGTATTTCTGTGGTTGATTCGGCTCGACGCCGACCGTGTCGATCGCGAACGCGAGATCGTAGGTGACGTGGGCGTTGATGCCAAGGCTCGCCCGTTGAATGGCGAGAGTCTCCTCGGTCAATGCGGCGGTGAAGGCGACGACCCAGGGATCGGGTACGCTGTCATAACGCCCGCGTTCGTAGTCGAGAAATGCGGTTCGATATCGATCTGCGAACGTGACGAGATAGTCATCAACCCATTCGGGATCGGCGAATCGATCGGCTTCGGTCGCCTGATCGATCGCGCCGGTAATCCGTCGATAGACCATCAGGAATACTGCCCGCCCATCGTGATCGTTCCTGAGTGTCCCCACGAGTCGATCGAATCGATTCACGACGTCGTCGGTCGATTCGAACGGTGCCTGTAGCTGATCGATCAGGGCCGAATCGGGCGATCGATCCGACGGCCGGCGCCATCGATCGTCGGGTCGCTGTCGGAGGGCTCGAAGCGGCGTGCTCGCGAGCAGCCGACGAACTGTTTTGATCCCCATCCTCTGGAGCTGACAGTCAGTTCACACCCGCAAAGACCTTCCGGGCGTTTGCCTGGCTTGCCTTGTGGTAGCGTAATCCGTTTCGGTTCGCTTTTTTAGTTCCCCGGTCGAGCCACCACTGTGCTAACCGTCGAGCTCCACGTACACTCGTCGCTCTCATACGACGGTCGCGATCCCGTGGATCTTATACTCGAACAGGCGGCCGCCGTGGGGCTCGATGCGATCGCCATTACTGATCATGACGAGATCGACGCGAGTCTCGAGGCCGTCGATCGAGCCCTCGATTACGGGCTAATCGGTATCCCGGGAACGGAAGTGACGACCGAAGTGGGCCATGTCCTGGCATTGGGGGTGACCTCGACAGTCCCCGACGGCCGAGGGTTCATGGAGACGATCAGGGAGATCCGCGACCGAGGCGGCATCTCGATCATTCCCCATCCATTTCAGAACTCCCGGAGCGGCGTCGCCGCCCACGTCAAATCCGCCGAACTCGCAAGCGCCGACGCGATCGAGGTGTACAACTCCCGGCTGTTGACCGGACGCGGGAACCGGCGGGCGCGTCGCTTCGCTCAGAAACACGATATGCCGATGACTGCAGGGAGTGACGCCCACATCAGTGAGATGGTCGGACAGGCGGTCACTCACATCGATACCGACGAACGGAGCGCCGACGCCATTCTGACGGCGATCCGGGAGGGGCGGACCGAAATTGAAGGGAAACGGACACCATGGCGAATCAGTTTCCAGCAGGCCGCCGGCGGTGCTAAACGGCGGATCGTCAATCGATTCCGTGAACTACTTTGATACTACTCCCCTCCCGTTCCGTCGGCGACAGTGTTGATGGCGTCCTGTCCGAGTTCGACCACGTCGGGTTCGAGCCAGTCGGCGTTCTCACGGAGTTCTTCGGCGGTGAACCACCGCCAGGCCGTCGCTGATAGTTCATCGGTGCCGTCTGGATCGATCTCATGGCTGTCGACGGCGCCATAGAAAATGAAGTCGATATGCTGGTGGCCGACGCCATCGGCGTGGATATTGATATCCTCAAGCAGGAACTGCTGGGGTTGGGGGAGTGACTCGACAGTTGGCGAACTCACATCGCCCGTCGGTGCGTACAGGGTGACCTCCAGGCCAGTCTCTTCACGGACCTCCCGTTTGGCTGCCACATGGGGGAGTTCATCCCGATCGATATGGCCGCCCGGAGGCAGCCACATATCGAGCTTGCCGTGATCGTGGAGGGCAGTCGCCCCATCATGGACGATGTATACTGTCGCGACGAAATGCCGGGTGGTTTCCATGGATGTGTCATCCAACGCCTGCACCGCCAGCGGCCTCAGCGTTCCGTTTCTCGACCGTCCGTCGATGTCGATCGTATCGAAACCCTTACCGCCGGCCCACGGTTCTGTACGCTACGATTATGGCTGATCCGGTTGATATCGGGGAGGTCCGTCATATCGCGTCACTGGCCCGGATCGATCTCGATGAGGATGAACTCGACGAGTTCGCCCGCCAGTTCGCGGATATCCTCGATTACTTCGATTCCCTCGACGAGGTACCCGAGACCGACGCCGAGTCGGAGCTGGTCAACGTGATGCGTGAGGATACGCTCCGCGACGGCCTCGAGCAAGAGGAGGCGCTCCAGAACGCCCCGGAGCGTGAGGATGGGTATTTCAAGGGCCCGCCGGTGGGGTGATCCGAATGGCGAGTACTGATCTCAACGCCTTCATCACCCGGGAGACCATTCACGGGGACTCCGACGGGCCTCTCGACGGCAAGACGATCGCCGTCAAGGATAACATCAGCACCGACGGGGTCCGGACAACCTGTGGCTCGGAGATGCTCGCGGAGTACGTCCCGCCGTACGATGCGACCGTCGTCGAACGTCTGAAGGCGGCCGGGGCGACGATCGACGGCAAGACGAACATGGACGAGTTCGGGATGGGGACCACCACCGAAACCTCCGCCTTTGGCCCCACGCGCAATCCGGTCGATCCCGACCACGTTCCCGGGGGGTCCTCTGGCGGTAGCGCCGCCGCCGTGGCGGCCGGTGAGGTCGACCTCGCCCTCGGAACCGATACTGGCGGATCGATCCGCTGTCCGGCCGCCTTCTGTGGCGTTGTCGGGATCAAACCCACCTACGGGCTCGTCTCGCGGTACGGGCTAGTCGCCTACGCGAACAGTCTTGAGCAGATCGGCCCGATCGCCCCAACCGTCGAGGAAGCCGCCGAACTACTGTCGATGATCGCCGGACCGGACAACCGTGATGCCACGACCCACGATATCGACGCTGACCCCGAGTATGAACGGGCTGCTGACGGTGACATCGACGGGTTGACGATTGGCGTCCCGACTGAACTGACCGAAGGAGTCGACGGTAGTGTTAAAGCCCGATTCGACGCCGCGTTGGCCGATCTCGAAGCTCAGGGTGCCGAGACGACGACGGTCAGCCTGCCGTCGCTCGAACACGCTTTGGCTGCCTACTACGTTATCGCCATGTCCGAGGCGTCCTCGAACCTGGCCCGCTACGATGGCGTTCGATACGGCATCTCCGGTGGCTTTGAGGGGAACTGGAACGACGCCTTCGCCCGCTCTCGGGAGGCCGGCTTCGGCGAGGAGGTCAAACGCCGAATCCTCCTCGGGACGTACGCACTCTCGGCCGGGTACCACGACAAGTACTACAAGAAGGCTCAGGACGCCCGGGCGTGGGTCAAACAGGACTTCGATGCAGCCTTCGAGGACGCCGACGTCCTCGCCAGCCCGACGATGCCGACGACGGCCTTCGAGCTCGGCGAGAGCCTCGACGACCCGCTCCAGATGTATCTGATGGACGCGAATACCGTCCCGGTCAACCTCGCGAACTTGCCGGCGATTTCCGTGCCGATCGGAACGGCCGATGACGATCTTCCGGTCGGTCTGCAACTGATCGGGGCCGCGTTCGACGAGTCGACGGTTATCCGGACCGCGAGTGCTGTCGAGTGACATCCTCCGCGCCGTAAACGGCGCGGCGTCCCTGCATGGGAATACCGGCTAACTACCGGCAGAGGGTTCCGACCCGACCTCGCCGAGCGTCATCTGCCGTGGTTGGCTCTGCTCGGTGGGGGTCGCGGCGCTGTCA
>JBDGPX010000143.1:0-31780 GCA_042219475.1 Halobacteriales archaeon | reverse complement strand
CCATACCTCTTCTACTGCAGCAAGACCCAACAATCTACGGTTGACAGAGCACTAGTGCCTTCTCGATCAATCCGGGCTGAAACCGGTGGGCCTTCCCCATCTCGATGGTGATCGTTGGGGTTCCGTTTCGAGAGGCGACGGCCCGCAAGGAGTTTTCGTCCCCTTCACCGGAGAGCAACACATTGGTCCCAAACGCTCGCGCGAGCTCTTCGACAGCAGGATTCCCGATGTCCGCCCGGGCGTGATACATCGTCGTCCGGTTTCTCGTCGAGGTGTGAAAATCGAGCCCGAGATCACAGCCGCTGACGAACTGATCGTACACCTGCCGAGCGATCCGCTCGGCCGTGTTTGACCATTCTTTCCCCGGGAACGACCGGTTCAGATCCTGATCGTAGATCGGTAGATACCGTTGTTGGGCCTGGTAGCCGGGAACGTTGACGACATGTAGGAGCACGATCGTCCCGTGAATCTCGGCCGGCGAGTAGCGATCGGCGACTTCTTGGAGGACCTTGACACCGTTGAGTTCGTCCCCGTGGACCGCTGCTGTCATGAAGATGCGTGGTCCTGGCTGTTCGCCGTGGATGATCGTAACCGGTATCTCGACAGCGTCGCCGAGATACGTCTCACTCACCTCGTACCGGAACTGTCGCTTCTCCCCGGGTGCGATCTCAACGCCACCGATTCGGACTGGTGTTACGGGCTCGTCGGTCATGATGAGTCTCTACCACCCCCCGATTAAGGTACTTGCCGACCGAACGATCTGTCCGACGATATCGATCCACCGTGGCCGTATCAGCAAAGAGCAACGCGGAGCCGAAATCGATCGATGCTGGCGTATTCGATCCTGATAATTCGTGACAAACCTTTATGACTGACTTCTCCTATCGATTCAGTAGTATGGCTGGCCGGGTGAACTACAGCGGCCTCATTATCGCCGGGATCGGCTTTTTCCTCACTCGATTTACCGTCACGTTTGCGATCTATGAGGATCCGATTCCCTTCTACTTCGCCGGCGTCATTCCCTTGGCACTCGGACTCGGCCTAGCCGCCTTCGGAGTGGCGCTGACCGTCGCCGATGTCGCGTCGTCGCTGGTCCGGACGACGGCACTGTGGTGTGTCATCGGTGCTACTACGATGTTGGTCTTGGTTGTCCTCACGCTTGTCGGTTCGACCCCCGGTGGTCTTCCGGATCTCACGACGGTCCGCTCGCGGACATATCTCTCGAATTTCTTGATCGGGGGGAGTGTTGGCGGAACGCTCACCGGCCTCTATGCGGCTCGGACCCGCCACCAACGTGGTGAACTCCGCCAGCAGACAAACCGACTTGAGGTCCTCAACCGATTCCTCCGGCATGAGATCCTCAACGCGGTCACGGTAATCCGGGGCCATGCGACGACCACTGATCAGGAGCATAATTCCCGTGAAGTGATCGAGGAACATTCGACGGCCATCGAACAGACGATCGAGGAAGTGAAGTATCTCACTCGCCGGCCGGGAGCGAACAACAAATCCGAGACCCCGATCGATGTCGAGGCGTCGCTTACAGAGAGTATCACCACGGTCCGCGATCGACATCCGAACGCCGATATCTCGATCCAAACGCCATCCGAAAACCCGTCGGTACGTGCCGATGACCGCTTTGATCAACTCCTGACACACCTGCTTGAGAACGCGATCGACCATGCGGTCGACGACACGCCAGCCGTTGAGGTATTGGTCACGACGACGACCAACGATGTCCGGATCAGCGTGAGTGATCACGGACCGGGGCTTCCGGAGCGCCAGCGGCGGTTGCTTGAAACCGGTGAAATCCAGCGATTCGACGATCCAAAGTCGGGCTTCGGCCTGAATATCGCTCGTCTCCTCGTGGAGGACTACGGCGGTACGATTGAGACTGATGTCGACGACACGGGGACGACCGTCACAGTCATTCTTCCTCGCTGGCACCCCGAGGTTTCGGGATCGTCATCCCAGTGGTCGAACATGGGCGATGTCCGACCGGCCCTACCACATTTACTTGTCATCTTCGGCGCGGCGCTGATTGCCGGCGTTCCGTACGGGTTTGTGGCGGAATATCTCGGCGGCTCCGTTGCGGCTATCGGTGTTTTCTATGGCATCGAAAACGCCATCGTCGGGTGGCTCACGCATGAATTCCACAGCGTCGTCTTCGGATTCGTGTTCGCCGGGCTCGTCTCCCTAATACCGTCCGAATATCGGACCCGACTTCGCGTATACGTAGGCATCGGGCTCGGTTGGGCGGTGTTCCTCTGGCTTGTCGCCGCCGGTATCATCGCGCCGGTCTGGCTCCGTCTGCTTGGCATTCCAGCCTCGATCCCTAACCTCTCTGTGACCCTGCTCGTGAGCCATCTCGCCTGGGGACTCACGCTCGCGGTTCTGACGGCATGGGGCTATGCCTCCGTCACCCCCTGGCTGGCCGATCTCGGGACTCGGCTGCGCGAGATATTCGGATGGACCGGTTCGTTTATGACGAAATGAGTTATCCTCTTCTGATCTGCCGATGATCACGGTCTATCGGTTGCCGGCGTGCATTCACCACGATGCAACGACAGACCCTCCCTTGGCACGTTTTCCATCGATGATTTGTCGATACCGTCGACGGATTCGATTTTCGCGTGTGGGGAACCCTCTCGCCGAGCAGTTTATTAGATCGAATCGAAAAACGGAACCGGTATCGCTTGAGACTATGGCAAGTGGTATAACTGCTACCGTTTTAGACCGGACAATGAATCGTCCAACTCGCCAGCAACAGCGTACGGAATCGGAAACAGAAACACAACAGGCTGTCGAGGGGGACGAACAGATCCAGGTCTGCCCGGAGTGTAGCACCGATACGCTGGTATCGAGCGGCGACGGTGGCGAAATCATCTGCGAGGACTGTGGTCTCGTTATCGAAGAGGACACCATCGATCGCGGCCCGGAATGGCGAGCGTTTAACCATAGTGAACGACAGGACAAATCCCGGGTCGGCGCCCCGACGACCCAGACAATGCACGATAAGGGACTAACAACGCAGATCGATTGGAAGAACAAGGACGCCTACGGACGCTCGCTCTCCGCGGAAAAGAAAAGCCAGATGAACCGGCTCCGGAAGTGGCAAAACCGCATCCGAACCAAGGACGCCGGCGAACGAAACCTTCAGTTCGCACTCTCGGAGATCGATCGTATGTCCTCCGCACTCGGCGTCCCCCGTTCGGTCCGTGAGGTCGCCTCGGTTATCTATCGACGGGCGCTTGACGAGGATCTGATTCGAGGGCGATCCATCGAAGGGATCGCGACAAGCTGTCTCTATGCCGCTTGTCGTCAGGAAGGAATCCCCCGGAGTCTCGAAGAAGTCACCGAGGTCTCCCGTGTCGAAAAGAAAGAAATCGGTCGGACGTATCGGTATGTCTCACAAGAGCTTGGTCTCAAGATGGAGCCGGTCGATCCCAAGGAGTACGTCCCCCGGTTCGCCTCCGAATTGGGACTGAACGAAGAGGTCCAGGCGAAAGCCAACGAGATCATTGATACGTCTGCTGAGCAGGGCCTCCTGTCCGGAAAGTCACCGACCGGGTTTGCAGCCGCCGCGCTCTATGCGGCGTCACTGCTCTGTAACGAGAAACGAACACAGCGTGAGATTGCTGAGGTGGCCCAAGTAACCCAAGTCACCATCCGGAACCGGTATCAAGAACAGATCGAAGCGATGGGGATCATGTAGCGAACGCCGTCGGAACACACTCGATCCACGGATCCCTTGGCTCAATCGGACCCGCAACATGGTTCTGGGACCTGATCGGAACGGTCCATCAGGGAGCGAGTAACCCTCTAATCATGTGATGGTCTTCGTTCGTGCTCAGTACCGATGGTTCGCCCGTTTTTTCGTCTTTCCGGCACTCCACGGTCCGGTCTATTCATATTAACTCTCCCGGCTACGATATCGTCGGATCTGGGGATGTTTCATCCGATACGTCATCTGATCGTTCTAATACGGCGATTGTTCCTGCCGTGTATGCGACCAATCCAGTGCCAATGATGGATATTCCGAGTCCGAGTCGTAGTTCGCCCGATATCGGGAGCATCGGGCTTACACCGATGAGTGCAGCGAGTGTAATAATGCCGACACTCAGTCCTGTCCATCGTTTATCGGCCCAGGTGTCCCCCGTGGCATACGCCGGTTACAGATTCCCGATACGGCCGACGAGTTTGAACCCGCAAGCCCAGCACATTCCGGCCACTACCGCAAGACTGCTGTAGCCACTCAGCCAGTACAGACCGATACTGATTCCGGCCCCGATAAGGAGGCTGACAAGCGTATCTCGAATCGACCGCTGCATGATCTCCCGACTGTGTGGATAACAGGTAGTATTTGTGAGAATAGGTGACAACCAACGACGGTCGGTCGTGTCGGCAGAACGGGAGTCCACCGGCAAGCTAACAGCTTCAGCCATTGGTAGCTGACTTTGTTCGTGATAATGTTCGGGCGGTCCGTCGAACCCGGGTTTATGGATACCAACCGATCGGATCGTGTCCGGTTGGCTGCCTTGTTACTGGTCCACTTCTAACAAATTGGCTGTTTTGTTACTGGTCTCGTACATACGCGGGCGCGAACGTCAATCCCCGGTCGGACCGAGGAATCCCCAGGCTTGGAGCCGATCGCCCTCGCCGTCGATCCACCGTTCGCCGATATCGTCCCGGTAGTACATATTCGGCATGGCGATCGAATCGATCCGATCGTATGCCTGTGTTCTCGCTTCCTGCATCGTACCGCCCTTCCCGGTTACGACCAGGGGCATCCCGCTCTCACCTGCTACCCGCCACTGTCCATCTACGTTCTTCGTATCCTCGATGTGAATCCCTTCTCGGCTCTCGGTTTCAAAGACGACTGCCGCATTGCGAGAATTCTCATCGTAGGTCTCCTCGTCGTCGAACGGGAACGGCGGGAGCACGACACGCACGGCGATTTGATATCCACTATGGACCTGTAGCTCTGGGTCGTTACCATGCGCCAAGTCATAGAAGAACTGGCCGGTGGATGATTCGAACGATTCCTCCTGGAGCGTGATCGTCGGATAGCCGAATCGTGGCGTGAACTCAAGCGGGTAGATACCGTTCTCGTTGACGATACAATTCAGATCGATGCTTCCGACGTACCCCTCCGCCGCGAGCCATTCCTCTAATCTCCCGAGTGTTTGCTCGAACAGTTTGTTCCGTCCCGTCCAGAACATCGATGTCCCCATTTCACCCGTTGACGGACCGATGTTTCCGGGGAATAACTTCTTATGTTCGAAGTTGAAATTAACAGGAGTAATGAATTCGTTGCCATTAAAGAAACCACAGATCGCCACCTCAACGCCTTCGACACGCCGCTGTAATTGGAACCCTTTCATGCGATGCGCCCAGGCTTTCTTGTACGCCTGCAGGACATCAATCACGTCGCCACCATCGCTTTCCCGGCCGACATAGAGCAAGCGTTTGACGTTTTGGACCTCACCGAGTGGCTTGATCACATAGGGGCCTGGATTCTCCTGGATGTATTTGATACCGGCATCAAAGCTTCCGAACACTTGGTGTTCGACGGTATTGATCCCGTGATCTTCGAGCACCTCCATGGCGTAGCCCCGATCCTCCTCCAAGCGGTCGGTATTCGGCGTTCCGCCGACGACTGCATGCCCTTTTTCCCGAAGGTCCTTCGCGATCTCGCCTGTCCCGACATCCGATCCGATCCAGATGTCGTCGAAGATCGTTACGTCGGTCCAGTCGAGTTCGGCCTGCCAGTCGTCGGTTTTGGGAACGAATCCATCGGCGATCTCTTGATCTGAGTCGGCTTCGATGTAGTACTTGACATCGTGGCCTTCTTGGTGGACGTGCCAGGCGATATCCCCGATGAGTGCGGCGTCGAGTGAGGCGAACAGGAAGTTCTTCGAATCCATACCATCCTCCTGTCGCAGCCGACCGGCTTATAACTTCAAGCGAGGGATGAATCCACCGTTGATTCTGTCAGCGTAATGATATCACCCGGAACTGAGATCTGACGGATCTCTCCTCTGTTGTCGGGGTTGCCATCTTTAATCCTGGCTCGTCTCTCAACAGTAACCGATCCAAACGAGGACCCAACGCAGACATCTGGTCAACCATGAGGCATGCAACTTACAATCCGAATCCGGTCTCGCACAATGACAGACATGAGCGAACGAACAATCGGTTCGAAGAGCGATATACGCGAGGAGAAAGCCCGCGGTAAAGCCGAACAGGTGGCTGGTCTGATCGATGATAACCGTCGTTGTTCCGGCCCGCGCCGAAAAGGTCGTGAGGATCATCCACCCCGATGTAATCGTCCCGAAGAGTGCTACCTCGAAATATCCCGCTCGCTGTACACCAGCGAACACTCCACTGATCGAACTCGCCCGGAGCACCGGCCACAAATAAAACAATCCGATGAGGATCACACCACTGACGATCAGCCCCGTGGTTCGGGTAAGCGGGCTTGTGATGAGTACGATCGCCGCGATGCCGAAAAAGAAAATCCCGGGGGCGTGATCGAGGTGTGCCGCCGGGCTGAATCGGAGCGCGAAGTAGCCGACTTGGATCAACAGCAGATATCCGACCAGCGCCATGACGATTCCCGAGAACCCCCAGGCAATTCCGGTCGATCGCAACTGTACTATGACCAACGAGAGCCCCATCGGAACGACGGTGAGGATCGCTACGAAGACGATGAAAAACTGGCGCCGACGGTCCGTCAGAACACTCAGGACGTAGGCCGTCAGGGTGACGAGCGTGTAGGAACCCAAATTCGAGAACAAATGGCCCCAGGTTGCATGGACAAAGTGGGCGGTCAGCATCGACACCAATGTCGGTCGTTCATAGACAAGCGCCAGTTCGCGCCGGGCCGCCGCCGGGAGCAACTGGGCGGCGAACAGAAAGAGTGGCACCGCGAGTAGAGCCAGCAGATCGATCAACCGGAGTTGGGATTTGAGTTCGGCGACGAATGTACGGGCGGAGATCGCCTTGTGGATTTCCGGCGTGTGATACGGACACGCTGTTTGCAAGTCGTCGGATGATCGTCTGTGGTCGGTAAGAAGATTCAGTTACTGATAGGTAACCGTCAGGATCTGGCAGGTTCGTGCGAACAGCAAACAAGACTTCGATCCATTCGGTCTTCCGATCCGTACGATGCGATCAGTCCCGGTCGGTGTGATCAGGATCGTCACTCCGACGGGGGTGCTCACTCGTCGTCAGATCCGTGATCACGAGCGACTCGATCGCCGGCGCATAGACGTTCATTTCGTGGCCCTTCTTGGAATATCGTGTCCCGACGATGGTCACCAGATCGACCTCCTCTAAGCGTTCGAGATGATAGCTGACGTTCTGGAGCGAGCTATCGACCCGATCGGCGAGCGTGGTCGGGGATGCCGGTTCGCGATCCAGTGCCGCCATGATCTTCCGGGCCCCCTCGGAGGTTAGGGCCTCCAGCATCGGCCCGGCTCCACCTAACGAACGATATGCTGGATCGGGATCCGGATCAGGTTCCGGTGTCGGCGTGAGGTGTTCGACAGTTGCCATCGGTTGTCTGGAGACACGACGGCCTATCACATAAATGTAATCTGAATGATGTTTCTGTAATGTCGTTTACTGAAAATCTCTTCACGAACGTCGTTCGTTCCCTTCACACACGTGTATGGCTCCGAACGAAAAGGGGAGCATGGTTGATGAATCCCCGGATGTCTCAACGTCCTCTCGACGCAGTATGGGACCAATCCAGGGATTCATCGAAACATAGGATCAACAGCCGACAAAAAGACATCGGATTCACCGCTGCTGTTCCCCATTTTCCTCCTTCCCTCGCCGTGGCATCTCTATCTTTCATGGCGAATGTCGATGACCGAGATCCGAAGAGAAGGCCTCACGCTTCAGCGCTGAAGAGACGTCAGACTGCGTCAAGTGGGATCACGATCGGGGCCTCGTTTTCGATGGCCGTCTGAGCGTGGCGTCCCAGGACGTGGGGGCCAGCAAGGACGACAAGTAAGCCACCGAGAGTGTTGAACACATAATCGAGGATCGTATCGTTGTAGCTATAGATTGTCAGCCAGTCGACATGGAGTTCGACGATCTCCCAAATGACTCCCGCTGTCAGGACGAATACCATCGTAAAGACGGGCACAAGCCATCGCTGGTCGCCCGTTTTGAGCGTGACGGTCTTGACCAGGAAATACCCGATCGCGGCGACGAGCGTCGCCGATAGCGTGTGGGTGAGATGATCGTACCACCACACCGTCGCGTAGAACCCGTATAACCCACCGATGGGATGGGCAAAGAGTGCGACGCTGATATAACAGATCTGCCAGGCCGAGAGGCGAAACCCTGCCAATCGGCGAACCACGAACGGATGAAAGAGGATCAACAGCATGTAATGAGGATAGATGTATGGTGCCGTCGTTAGGAGATGGCTTACGCCGAGTGCAACGGTAAGGACGATCTGGACGAGGGCGGCGAGACCCCGGCAAATTCGTTTGGAGAGCACTGGTCATTGTACGGTGGGACGTGTCAAAACACATGCTATCGTCGAAGCGAGCGTGATCCCGATCTATTCCCTTTCGAGATATGACCGTAACTCGGTGTAATCGTCGTATGTCCTGGTCGGTTCGCCGTAGTCGTAGCCGTGCTCTTCATGGAATGCGATAAACGATGTAACGGTCTCGACGAACCGCTCTGGATATTCCCGATAGAGGTGATGGCCGGCCTTGTTGAGGAGCTGGAACTCGACGCGGGGATTTTCAGCCGCCATGAGATCATACAACCCGATCCCGGCGACGACATCCACTCCCGGGTCGTTTCGAGCCCAGTACAATAGCGTCGGCATCTGGAGCTCGCCGTCTTTCATCCGCCGATGCGTTGTTGCCATGTGGTCTCTCATCGTCGCGAGCCATCGCTCTTGACCACCGTTTTCTTCGAGGACCTGACGGGTGCGCTCGGCCTTCGAGCGGGTCGCCATATATCCAGCCGCTAAGGCATACTCGTCGGTGACGTGATCCGGCGAGTACTCTTGGAGGGCATACAGATGACGGTAGTGATCCGCCTCGTAGATCGGGGCATCCTCGTCAGTCGGTGCGTCCCGATGAATCCGAGCATACATGAAGTCCTTGTTGCCGGCGGTCGGGGCGAGGGTTGCTGTCTGGATTGGGATGAACGTCTTCACTCGTTCGGGGATTTCCGCTGCGATCCGTCCAGAAATCCCGCCCCCTCGTGACTGACCGCCGACGTGAAATTCGTCGACGCCCATCGTATCGATAAACGAGATTGCGTGTTCGAGTTCGGCGCCGTAGACGAAGTCATCCTCGTCGGCCGGATTCCCGGTCATCCCACAGCCAAGCCGATCGGGCAACAACACTCGGAACTCGTCGCTCAATCCATCGACGACCCGACTCCACGTATTGGCGCTGGCGGTGCCGCTCCAGTTACCGCCGTGAAACAACACGAGCGGGTCGCCGGATCCATACTCGTAGTATCGCGTTGAGATACCGTCGACGCGATCGGTGATGCCATCGACATCGACGAACGAGGCGTCGAGTCCTTCGATCGATCCGTCGTCATTGACGGCTGCGTAGGGGTCGGATTCGGACATTGGTTCGGAGTCTGGGAAGACCACACCCGCAAACAAATATCTGGTGACGGATCCGTCCCCCAGGTACTGATTGTCGGTGGCCGCTACGCTGATTAGATCCGGCAGTAATCCTCTGTATAACTCAGTTATATTAGTAGGTTATAATAGGGATGAATCGTCTTACTTCTATGCGAGATGGCCTTCAGCGATCAACTACTTGATGACGGGTCCGCGATCTGGGAGGCACAGAAAGAACATCCGTTCGTCGTCGAACTCGCCGAAGGTACACTTGACGAGGACGCGTTCCGTCACTGGATCGAACAGGACTACCGCTATCTGCTGGATTACGCCCGCGTCTTCGCTATCGCCGGAACGAAGGCGACCGACGAGTCGACGATGACACATCTCATGGAGGTCGCCCACACCATCCTCGACTACGAGATGGACCTGCATCGTGAGTTCGCCGCCGAATATGGACTCACCCGTGCGGACCTCGAGACCGTCCGGAAAGCACCGACGTGTGTGGCCTACACGAATTTTCTCGTCCGCACCGCATACGAGGGATCGGTCGCCGAGATCAGCGCCGCCATTTACCCCTGTGGGCAGGGCTTTCTCGATATCGCCGAACACATGGCCGATCTCGCGGACGACGACCACCGATATACGCCGTTCATCGAGAAATACACCAGTGAGGAATTCCGTGATGCCGTCGCGTGGATGCGCGACTTCGTCGATCGGTGTGGCGAACAGTATCCCGGCGAACACGACGCCATGCGTGAGGCTTTCATGACCAGCGCACGCCTCGAACACGCCTTCTGGGAGATGGCGTATACCACAGAGGAGTGGCCGGTAGAGTTACTGTCGTGAGGGCGCCAACGCCTCGATGGTTCGTTCCGTTACCGTGTCGTCGGCATTGCTGGGGATCGTGATCACCGGTCGAGTGACACAATCGATCTCGGCGATCTCGTGGAGTTGCTCACGGGCCTGTGTCGGCGTTCCAGCGACTCCGAGTGCACCGACCATCTCATCGGTAACCTGTTCGATGGCCCTCTTCCGATCACCGTCCCGCCAGGCGGTGGCGACCGCCTCGGCACGCTCGGGAAACCGCTTGGCGACCGCCCGCTCGTATCCTTTACCGCTGCCGACGTAGTAGGCGACGTGTCCGCGGATCGTATCCTTTGCGTCCTCAGTATCATTACTGATAGCGGCGGGTACGTATGGGGCTACGTCGATCGTTGCCTCCCGACCAATTTGTTCCATCTGGTCGACGATGTACGCGAACCTCTCCTGGAGGTCCGGAAAGGGAATGTTATGGGGTATCCAGCCGTCACACAGCCGAGCGACGACGCGGCGGTTCGCTCGCCCGAGGGCGGCGTGATAGATCGGTACGGACGTCCCTAAGGCGGGAAAATCCTGAACGCTGAAAATCTCCCCGTCGTAGTTCACCCGTCCGTCGCCCAGCAGAAACTCCTTGGTGAGTTCGATCGTTTCGTGGGCTCGCCGGACCGGATTGGGCGCCTCCCACGGTTGGCCGTGGAGGTCTTCGATGACCTTTCGTGTCGAGGTTCCGACACCGAGGTGAAAGCGGCCATTCGATACTCGGTCGAGCGTCGCGGCAGTCATCGCCAGCACCGCCGGTGTCCGCGAAAAGACGTTGACGATCGCGGTGCCGATGGTCACCTCATCGGTGTGGGCGGCGATGTCGGTGAGCTGAACGATGGAACTGTGTTTCCAGAGTTCTCCCAGCCAGAGCCCGTCGTAGCCCAGCTCCTCGGCTCGGACGCCGAGATCGGTATAATCCAGCTCAGTCACCTGTGGCAACAGCAGATCAGTCGGCATGTGAACCGCGAACGTAGCGGATCCTGAAAAACCCGATCACGTTCCCGAATGCAGACACTCACCGAGGGTTGCTTTCCAGCGATCCACTGGAGTCCGTATCCTCCTTGCCACCCGTTCGGTGAATGGGATAACAGTGATAGCGCCAAGCGGTGATGGGTGTATACGATGTCGACAACCAACCAGCAATGGCGACTCGCCAGCCGCCCAACGGGGGAACCGACCGCCGACGATTTCGAGCTTGTTGAGGTTCCGGTCCCGGATCCGGGTCCAGGGGAAGTGCTCGTCCGGACGCGATACTTCTCGGTCGATCCGTACATGCGGGGTCGGATGCGGGATGACTGGGCCGTCGGCGAACCGATGCAGGCCAGGAGTGTCGGGGAAGTCGTCGAATCCAATCACGCCGAGCTTGTCTCTGGCGATCTCGTTTACGGGACGCTCGACTGGGCGCGATATACGGCGATCGATGGGGACGAACTTGAACCGATCGATCCGGATCGGGCGCCGATCACGACCCGGCTTGGCGTCCTCGGGATGACGGGATTGACGGCGTATTTTGGACTGCTTGAGGTTGGCCAGCCAAAGCCCGGGGACACTGTCGTCGTCTCCGCGGCGGCGGGAGCGGTCGGGTCCGTCGTCGGCCAGCTCGCTCGTCTTGGGGGCTGTCGCGTGGTTGGCATTACTGGTGCCGAGGAGAAAGCCGCGTGGCTGACCGATGATCTCGGGTTCGATACGGCGATCAACTATCGAACGACGACCGATCTCCCGACCGCGATCGAGGATGCGTGCCCTCGTGGCGTTGATGTCTATTTCGAAAACGTCGGCGGCGAGATCTCCGATGCGGTGCTTGATCAGCTCAACCGATACTCCCGGGTAGCCGTCTGTGGAAAGATCGCCCTCTACAACCGTGAGGACGCGCCGGGGGAGCAACCGACGGGCCCGCGACGGATGTACCAACGGACCCGAACGCGCGTTGAGGGATTCATCGTCAGTGACTTCGCCCACCGTTTTGAAGACGCGCGCGAACGGCTCGGTCGCTGGGTCCGCAACGATGACATTCGCTACCGTGAGACCATCACCGAGGGATTAGACAACGCCGATGAGGCCTTCCTCGGGCTCTTTGAGGGGGTCAATATTGGCAAACAACTCGTGAAAGTCCCCGATACATCGGCGTGAAACCCGGCCGTTGTAATCGGGGGATGGGTTTCGGATGACATGTCATTTTTAATCGGCGTGGAACCACGGCGTTTACGCCGGGGTAGGTGACCTGTAACCCTCATTTCCAGAGATATCGAGTTCTTATCAATGTCACAACACCCTTTTGTGCCGTGGCCCCGTACTATCCCGCGTCCACGTTGGCACCAGGTTTTTATCCCCCTCCCCTCACATAAAATCCGGTGTCGGCGTGGACGTCTTTTCGTATACTCATCAGGCATAGCTATGTCTCGAAGAACGGTTAGCCATCGACTTGACTCTTCAGAAGAGGTTTATCGCTCTCGTCGAAGACACGGACATGGTCCTCTCGCGTCGCCGGTTTCTTGCCCTCTCAAAAGCACTCGCAGCCGGATCAATCCTCGCCGGTTGTACAACCGATGGATCGGGACACAGCTCGACACCGGAACCGGTGGGATCTGATACCCCGACCGCCACCCCGACGGATACCGAATCACCGCCAGGATCATCCGCTCCCGACGGCTCTCCGACGACACCGGAGTCACCGACGAAACCGACTGGGGATGCCATCCAGTGGAGCACTCGGATCGGGCCCCCGATTCGACATGGACCAGCGATCCACGATGGTGTCGTCTATATCGGCGGCGGTACCAACGACCGTGCCACCGGCGACGAGGAGTATCTTCGTCCCGATACTAGTGAGAACCTCACCGCTGTCGCCGCCGATGACGGTGATCACCAATGGCAACACGAGGCGCCGGCGGGGATCATGACGACGCCAGTCGCCAATCCTGCCGGTGTGTTCGTCGTTATCGGCTGGAACGCGGGGACACACGGCCGTGCCCAGCGGCTCATCCGACTCGATCCCGGCGGCTCGGCTCGATGGACGAGCACATCAGTCGATTCGTTTCTTCGGCCGGTAGCTCTCGCTAATGGGACGGTCTATCTTGGTACCTCCGACGATGCCTTCGGTTTCGAGGGCGAACGGTTGTGGGCGTTGACGATTGATGATGGCGCCGAACGGTGGGACGTCGATGCTGGCGATATCCGGTCGGCGACCGTCGACGGGGAGACGCTCTACGCCATCGAGGGCGGCCGTCGAACGACAGCATTCGCCACCGATGATGGCACCGAGCGCTGGTACCGATCCATGGCACCCGCGGGCCGTGACGCCCGTCTCTTCGACGACTCACTGTACCTTCGGAGCCAAGAGCAGAACGATAACGGGAATTATCCCGTCGTTGCGGTGACTGCAGCCGATGGGAACGACCGGTGGCGGTTCTCTGCACGCGTCGATGAACCGTTCGTCCCGACGGGTGCGGTTGCCGATACCGATACCGTCTACATCACTGAGTACGACGGCTGGCTGTTCGCCGTGAACGCCGACGACGGCACCGAGCAGTGGCGCCGTTCGGTCGCCGGGGAGACACGTGATTCCCCGGTACTGGCGAGCGATACGATCTATCTTCCCGCTATGGACGGGACAGTACATGCGATCGACGCCACCACGGGCGAGGAACGATGGTCACAGACCGTCGGTGGGTTTCCTTCGATCGTCGGTGTGAACGCGGCCGGGCTCTTCGTTGAGGGCGGCGGTAAGGGCTCATCACCGTCGCTTCAGCTGTACGGCCACGACGGCACCGAACGCTGGTCGTTTACTGATACCGAGAAGCTGACCGATCCCGTCGTTGTCGGTACCCGGGCCATCGTCGGCACGGCGGACGGGTTCTTGCTTGCGCTCGATGAATCCTAATCGTTCGGTCAATGGCGAGTAGGCCGCCCTCTATTGGGATCGATGTTTACGGAAATGGGATCGATGCTTATGATCCGGTCGCGAGCTTCTTGAGCAACGCGACGGCCATCGTCTTTGCAAGCGGGGAATTGGCGTTGCCACAGTGGGGCGACTGAATACAGGCCGGGCATCCTGACTCACAGCTACAGGAATCGATCATCTCCCGGGTTTGCTCCAGTAGCGATGCGACGGACGCGAAGCCACCGCGAGCCAACCCGACGCCGCCGGGGTGGCCATCGTGGATGAAGATCGTACTCCGGCCGGTGTGTGGGTGCAACGGCGTCGAGAGGCCGCCGATGTCCCGTCGGTCGCACAACAACTACTAATGGAAACAGCGAGATCATGCCGTGCTCGACGGCGTGGATTGCGCCGACGAAACCGTTCTCCCGGTCGCTTGTCGATCGGATCGCCCGTTCGACCTCCGGCGGAATCGTGAAATAAAACGCCTGTGTCCGGATCTCGGTCTCCGGGAGGGGTTCGGGAAATTCCACGTGGGTTCCATCGTCGTTGGGACCATCATAGCGCATATACCCATCGACCCGTTCGCGAATAGTCACCGACGCGAGCTGGACCGACAGACCGCTATGATCTTCGAGCACTCGCTCCTTGATGTCCCGGTCGACGGTGATCTCCTTCTTACGGAGCGCGTGGGTGTGATAATCCGCGGCGGTCCCCCGAAGGAGTGCCGGCCTTTCTCGGGCTGGAACGCGACGACCTCGTAGGTGCGACCCTGATGGTAATAGATCGCATCGGGGTGGGCATCCCGCAACGCGTCACCGAAACCGAGCGAGGCGATCGTCTCGTCGCGATCGGTATCGATCAGTCGGATCTCCCGATCGTCGATTGTTCGGAGATTGATCGCCTGCTGTGGGCTCCCATCGCCGGCGTCCGTCCAGCGGACACCGGCTGATGTCGCTCGCCGTTCGAGGGTCCCCGCCGCCGTCAGTTCCGTGATGAGGTCGGGAAACTGCTCACCGAAATACGTCTCGTCGCCCGGCTTGAGCCAGTTTTCCTGGGCAGCACACCGGACATGATGGGGGAGGAGTTCCTCGTTGTCGGGATTAACGACCGCCCGTTCTGGCGTCGCCTCAAAGAGCGTCGATGGATTCGCCATGAGGTACTGATCGAGCTGATCCTGCCCGCCGATGAGTGTCACCAGACACGGATCGGTGCCTCGACCGGCCCGCCCGGCGCGTTGGTGGGTCTCCATTCGCGTCCCCGGATAGCCATCGAGGAGTACGGCGTCCAGACCACCGATATCGATGCCCAATTCGAGAGCGTTCGTACTCCAGACGCCCCGAACCGTGCCGTTTTGAAGGCCTGCTTCGATCGCCTCCCGGCGGTCCTGCGTGAGTGCGGCCTGGTAGGCAACGACCGGCTCATCGAGGGTTGTTTCGCCGCGCTCCCGGAGTACTGATGCCGACTGTTGTGCGTAGCGCTCGGCAGTCTGCCGTGAACCCGTAAACACGAGCGTCTGGTGGCCGCGCTGGAGCAGATCACAGAACAGCTGTGCGGTTTCGGGATGCGGCGATCGGCGTTCGCCGCCCGTCGCTGGGCGGTCCTGAGTGGGTTCGCTGGCACTAGTTGCCTGTTGTTTGAGCGGCGGATTCCAGAACAGCCAGGTGCGGGGACCGGCGGCGCTCGTGTCCTGGTCGATCAGGGTAAACGAGTCCTGTGGCTGGTTCGTAACGGTGGCTGCGTGTTCGACGGGATTGCCGATCGTCGCCGAACAGCAGACGAACTGGGGCGTGGCGTCGAATCGCTCACAGAGCCTGGCGAGCCGTCGGAGGACCAAGGCGACGTGACTCCCGAAGATCCCGCGGTATTCGTGGATCTCGTCGACGACGATCAAATCGAGTGACTGGAAGAACCACTCCCACAGCCGATGGCCGTGGGGGAGGATGCCGACGTGGAGCATGTCCGGGGTCGTCAACAGGAGGTGGGGTTCGTCCTCCCGAATCCGTCGTTTCTCGTGTTGGGATTGTTGGCCAGTGTACTGGGCGAGTTCGACTCGCGGGCCGAACCCGAGCCCGTCGACGAAGTCGGTGAGTGTGGCCTCCTGATCGTTGATGAGAGCGCGCATCGGGGCGATATACAGCGTCCGGTTCCCAGCTTCGAGAGCCTGTTCGATCGCCGGGATCGTGTAGATGAGGCTTTTGCCCGAGGCCGTGGGCGTCGCGACGACGGCGTTCCGGCCGGCCCGAATCGATACGATGGCCGCCGCCTGATGAGCATAGAGATGCTCGATTCCTTGAGCATCGAGCGCTCGTTCGACCCGTCGATGGAATTCGAGATCTCGGAATTCGGCTTCGTGACCGGGCTCGTACTTGCGAAACTGGAGCCGATCCGCCGCCCGTGGTTGGTCAGTGAGCCAGTCGACGAACGCGTCCACGGTTACAGTTAACGTGGGTTGATGATAAACGCCGGTTTCACGGCTGCCCCGATCGTGGGCTGTCGGCACCACTATAGTCGTCGGTGTGGTGAACCTTCCTGGCGTATGTCGGATCTCCACAAGACACTTTCCCGTCTGGTCTGTAGGCATCGGCGGTTGTTCCTTCGGATGGACCATCAATCGTCTCGCCGGTGAGTTCCCGATCGCATGTCACGCTTCGAGCGCCCGTCACTCGGCCGGATCGCCCGCATCATTGGCACCTTCCTGATCGGGACCGTCGGAACAGTGGTATTCACGCTTATGATGTTACGGCTCGCTCAACCGCTGCAGCGACCGATCTACGATGGTCTCTACCTGGCTGTCGGACCATGGACCGCGACAGTCACCGCGACGATCCTTACGTTCACCCTCGGGAGCGTCGTGGCGATCAGCATCCCGACATTGGGTGTGCTCTATCGACGTGGCCACGCCGATCACCTTCGGACGCTTGGGCTGGGGCTCTTGGCGGCTTTCGGACTTGGCGCTGTGGCGATTTATGTTACCGCTCTCCTCGGCATGATCAGTCTCCTCGTAGCCGTGCTTCTCGTCTCGCTTTTCATCGCTACTGTACCACTGACGTTGCGATATCTCGGTCTCTGGCCCGACGGCGCCATTGTCTTCGCCGGCGGTGTGCCGGTGCTTATCTTCTCGATGCTGTTGCTCGGTTTCGGACTCGGATGGGGTGGTGGTTACGATGTCGTCGCTACCGAACTCCCCGCCGCCACCGCCAACGGGAGCGCGAAAGCCGACCTCGCGGAGGCACCGACGTTGCGTGATGCGCTCCTCACACCGGCCGATGGGACGGCGTATGCTTACTGTGAGACCGATGGTGATCGGCGTACGTGCCGGCTATCGCTCCGGAGCTACGATCACGAAGCCGATGCGGTCAGGTTCCTCAATCGACACGGCGTTCGGTGTCCGTACCTCAACGATCCCGGGTCCGCCGACACGGAAACGAACGCCTCCTTCATCGCCGAGGATAACGGGACCTACTATCGAATCAGCTGTGTCGCCTATGGGGACTGATCAACGTCTGCTGGGCGGTCTCTGTGTCGGTCGGCGTGAATAGTGAATCGACTCACATCGGCCATTTTCACTTTCACCACACTTGGCCGTGGTATATATGCTCATCCCCACAATTGGTTCATAGAGGGCTCCTCCCCACCCTCTCCTTGTCACACGCTCTTTTCGCCGCTGAGTTGTAGCTTCGCTCACGGGAGGAGATTCGGATCCCCTCGTCGTAGGATTCGATACACTGCAAATCAAATATCCCATCTGGATCCGGGAAGCTGCGCCTTTCAGGACACAGAGGATGTCACTCGAACAGACCGATGCATTCCTCGAAACCGAACGAGTGTGATCGGTAACCCGTGAGAGCGATCGCGTAACCGATACCTCTCGGTATCCGAATACCCCCATCGTCGTTTTTCTGCTCCATGGAATCGGCTGATCTTGGCGAATAGATGGCCTGATCGAGCTTTTCCGAGATATTCACTACAACGATCGACCTGGTTTCCTCGACGAAAGCTGATTTATTGTAATTTGTCTGAAATATTTTTATACCCGATCGGTAGTTCGATCCACGATGTTGCATTCCACCGACTTAGATCAGACGGTTGCACGAACGATTCGGACGAACAGTTCAGTCACGGTTGTGCACTCGACCGGAGGTGGGTACTGATGGCGTTTGCGTCATCCCTATCGGCCGGACTATTTCTGCTCAGTCGTGTACTGTTTGCTCTCGTAGTGGGATACCTGGCGCTTGGCAATCTGCTTGATCTCGATTCCTCGGTAGACTACGCTCAGAGCAAAGGGGTACCGCTGGCGTCGATCGCTGTCCCGGTGGGGAGTCTCGGACTGATCCTCGGCGCACTAGCGATCCTCGTCGGCGTCTACCCGGCGGTCGGAGCACTCGCGGTCATCGGCTTTCTCGTCCCGATCACTCTCACCATGCATGACTTCTGGACGATGACGGGACAGGATCGCCAGAACGAGCAGTTCCATTTCCTGAAGAACGTCGGTCTGATCGGTGGGGCGCTGGTCTTCCTGGCGCTCTCGTCGACGACATGGCCGTTGGCGATCGGTCTCTGAGATCGATCGGCGATATCGGCGTCATCGGTTACCGGACGGTGCTGTTCGGTACCAGCGGTAGTGCCCCTGTTTCCGTTGAAGCAGGCGCAAAGCCTCGCCCTTCAGGGCGGGAAGGATGTCAACCACGGCTCTCTCGTTGCTCTGCCGTCATTGACCGCCACCACCTAAGGATCCGAGGCCCGTACGTATCACGATGGGCGATCGTGAGGTATCGGTGACGGTGGTCGTGCCGGCCTACAACGAGGACAATCGTATCGGTGCGACCGTTCGCGAGCTCACCGAAGCGTATCAGGTGTTGGTCGTCGACGACGGATCGACAGACGACACCGCAGCCGTGGCGCGGGCGGCCGGCGCCGAGGTCAGCCGTCAGGAATCCAATCGCGGCTACATCGCGGCGCTCAAGCGTGGCTTTACCGAGGCGGACGGTGACGTCATCGTCACCTACGATGCCGACGGTGAACACCGACCGGCCGACGTCGAACGACTGCTCGAACCGCTTCGGCGGGATGAGCTCGATCTCGTTATCGGGGCCCGTGATCGGATCCCACGACCGTCGGAGCGGTTGCTCAACTGGCTCGCCCAACGTCGCGTGAATGTCAGCGATACCGGCTCAGGATTACGGGCGCTCCGCCGGGAACTGGCGATCTCCTTGGAGTTGCCGACGGCGTGTACCTGTGGAACCTTCGTACTCGAGGCCCACGATCTCGGCGCTCGCATTGGCACCGTCCCGATCCGGACACGAACGATCGAGAAACCCCGCGGGATCGCCTGGCAACATGGCCGCCAGCTCCTGTATGTCCTTCAGTATCTCAGCCAGTAGGCCCCTTCCTGCGGCAATAACGGTCAACCCCCAAACGTCGGGGCTCCGAAGAGCTCGCCGAGTCGCGGGGCTGCTTGAACGCGCCCTTCGATACTGACGGCAATGATTTCCAACGAAACGGTAAGCTGTCCCCACTCCCGTTAATCGGCATGTCATTGATTCCCGCCCGCCAGCGAATCGCTTCCCCGTCCAAACGAACGCTTTTGTCCACTCTCTCATATCACCGTATATGCCGACTGAACTACCTGTCGGCGAGTACCATGATCGTATCGCCGAGGTACGATCACGCCTCGCCGAGACTGACGCGGATGCCGGCGTCTGGTTCGGTGCGAAATCGATCGGCTATCTCACCGGGTTCCATCATCTCCAAACCGAACGACCGGTCGTCCTCGCGATCACCGACGAGCGGATCGAAATCACCGTCCCACGCCTCGAAGTTGAGCGTGCCCAGGCGGTTCCGCGGCTCGATGCGGTCCATCATTACTTCGATTATCCCGGCGGCAGGCCCATCGAGACTGCTGTTGAGATGCTCTCGGAGCTCGGTGCGGATTCCGTGATGGCTGACATGGACGGTGCTCCGGGGACGATGGGCTATTCGGGACCACCCCTCTCGGAGTATCTCTCAGTTGAGACCCAGGAGTGGGCCAAGCGAATGCGGTATGCGAAATCCAACGCGGAGATCGAACTAATCACCGAATCCGTCAAGTGGGCGAACCTCGCCCATCGCTACCTTGCGGACTATGCCGAACCGGGGGGACATCCGGCGACGGTCAGCCAGCGAGCCTCGATGAACGCGTCGAGGGCAATGCTCGACACCCTCGGCGACGAGTACGTGCCGACCGTTCGTGGTGACGGTCCTGCCCGGGCGGGCTTCATCAGCGGTGAACGGACGGCCCTGCCACACGGCCACACCGCCAATCGACGCCTTGAACGGGGCGATGTCCTCATCACCGGCGCCAGCGCCAACGTCGATCATTATCACTCGGAACTCGAGCGGACCATGTTCATCGGTGAACCCTCCGACGAACAGGTCCACTTCTTCGAGCTGATGCTTGAGGCCCAGACGATCGCCATTGACGCCCTCGAACCGGGCGTCCCCGTGAGTTATGTCGACGAGGAAGTCTGGTCGTACTTCGAGGAGCAGGGCATCACCGACCTCGCTCAACACCATGTCGGTCACAATATCGGCCTCGACGGGCACGAACCGCCGTATATCGACCGGGGCAACGATGAAACGATGGAACCGGGACACGTCTATACGATCGAGCCCGGGATCTACACCGAAGACGAGGGGTATCGCCACTCGGATACGGTCGCCGTCACCGAGGACGGCCACGAGGTGCTGACGTACTTCCCGCGGGACCTCGAGAGCAATATCATCCGGTAGGGGATCCTTCGCTTTTGGTGTTCCAGCCGTGCTCGACGCTGATCGACCGTCCGTATTCGTCGGCTGTCGGTTCCGGTTGTCCGTACACGTTGGTCTGGTCGATCGGACGATCGTCGATCGGGGGCGACGATGACGCTCCAGGCCGTCGTTGCGGTGGCGCTGGCGGCCGGTCTTGATCTCCTCTTCGGCGAACCGCCGGACCGATTGCATCCGGTTGCATGGCTGGGCACTAGTATCGGCTGGCTGGATCGCGATTGGCTGGTCCCGAGGATCGCCGGGGTTCTGCTCGCACTCTCTGTCCCGTTTTTCGTGGCGATTCTCGTCGCAAACGGGCTCATACTCCTCCAGGTTGTCGATCCTTGGGTCGCCGCTGTGAGTGCCGGACTCGTCCTCTATACCACGACCAGTCTGCGGATGTTGTGCGACCGCGCCCAATCAGTGCTTGCCTCCTCGACGAGCGATCCTGATGCAGCCCGATCGACGGTACCGGCGCTGGTCGGCCGCGATCCCGAATCGTTGTCGCCGGCCGAACTCCGTAGCGCCGCGGTCGAAAGCGCTGCCGAAAACCTCTCGGACGGGCTGGTGGCGCCACTTGTCGCCTTTGCGGTCGTCATTCCGGTTTCGCTGCCGCTCGCCGCTGGTGCCGCCGCCTGGGTGAAGGCCGTCAACACGCTCGACTCGATGGTTGGCTACCCGGAGCATCCACTCGGTACCGCGAGTGCCCGGCTTGACGACATCGTGATGTGGCTGCCGGCCCGGATCACCGCCCTCCTCCTTGTGGTCGTTACGCGGACTCCGGCAGCACTCGCCCGGGCTCGTCGGTGGGCTGGCGAGCCGCCATCACCGAACGCCGGGTGGCCGATGGCGACCCTGGCGGCCATCCTCGATGTCCGGTTGTCCAAGCCCGGCGTATACGATCTGAATCCGAATGCGCCATTCCCATCGACCGAACTCGGTCAGGAAGGCATCCGAATCGTCACCCGGGCCGGCCGTCTGGCGTTCGGGCTCACGGGGGTGATCGCGTGGCTCTGATCGCTGCACTCCGTGGCGGAGTCACCTTCCTTACTCGGCTCCCGATCGCCACTCGGGACGACGACTGGGACGCGTTCCGCACCACTCCGGCCGTTATGCCTGCCGTCGGCTACCTGATCGGCGCGATACTCGGTGTCGTCTTTCTGTTCGATCTCCCGGCGTCGGGGACGGTAGGGCTGTTTCTGGCGACGCTCTATCTCCTGACCGGCATCACTCACATCGACGGGCTCGCGGATCTGGGTGATGGCGCCGTCGTGCACGGCGACGCGGATCGGCGACGGACGGTTATGCGGGACACCGACACCGGCGTCGGCGGGGTGCTTGCGATCGCGCTCGTGATCGCTGAGCTGGCACTCGCCGTCCTGGCACTCACCAACCTTCCGACGGTCGTCGCCGTCGGGATCGTCATCGCAGCGGAGGTCGGGGCGAAGGCGACGATGGCGTTGTGTACCTGTCGATACACGCCCGGCCACGAGGGGCTTGGAGCCGAACTACTCGACACGAACGAGCCGACTGCGTGGCCACCGATCGTTGTCGTCACTCTCCCGATCGTGGTGGTTGGACCGCCGGGGAGTGTGGTTGCCCTCCTCGGTGCTGGTGGCGTCGGCTGGTTCCTCGCTACGTGGGCAGTTCGTCGCCTCGATGGGCTCAGTGGTGACGTGCTCGGAGCCATCAACGAACTCGCGCGGGTTGTCGCGCTTCATGCGGGGGTGATCGCATGGATGCGCTTGTGATGTGTGGAGGTCGCGGGACCCGGTTGGATGCTCCCGTCGAAAAGCCGCTGCTCGAGATCGGTGGCCGTCCGATGATCGACCGAGTCCGGCTGGCGCTTGCCGAGAGTTCCGTCCAGAACAGCTATGCCGTTGTCTCACCGAACGCACCCCGGACCCACGATCACATCGCCGAGACACTCCCGGTTATCGAGACAGCCGGCGATGGATACGTCGAGGACCTCCAGACGGCGCTTGCACATGAGGTGATCGAGCCGCCGGTTGTGACGACGGCGGCGGACTTACCGTTGCTCGATGGGGATGCCGTCGACCGGCTCCTAAACGCTTACACCGGGGGATCGCTGACGGCCTGTGTGCCGGCACGGCTGAAACGGGAGCTCGGGCTCCGGTCGGAGTCGGCGTTCGATCACGGCGGCCGATCGGTCGTTCCGGCGGGGATCAATGTCGTTGAGCCCGGTACTGAGGATGCGGTCTTTCTCACCCATGACGTTCGCTTCGCCGTCAACGTCAACCGCCGCATCGACGCTATCGTCGCCGAGGAACTCCTCTGATCGTATTCGTCGGCGTTTCCGCTCGTGCTTGGATGCTGTCTCAGTCCGCTAATCGATCCGTACTTTGATAGGCACGTCCAACGTGTGCGTTAGGTAATGGATCCCGACGCCGCACGTGATGTCAGCCGTGAACCACACGGTGGTGCTGAGGACCCGCGTCAGCTCGATTTCAGCGCGAGCGTCAACCCACGGCGGCCGACGGGGATCGGACGGATCTATAGTGGCACCCTCTCGATGGCCCGAACGTATCCCGCCGATGGATACGCCGACTTCCGGGAGGCGGCTGCGGAATTTTGTAACTGTCTCACCGAGTACGTCGTTCCGACGGCCGGCGGGATGGATGCGATCCGGTTGGCGGTCGAAACAAACGTCACTCAAGGCGATCGCGTGGCAGTCCCGGAACCGAGCTTCGCCGAGTTCGCCCGGGAAGTCCGGCTCCAGGGTGCCGAACCGATCTTCCAGCCCTACGACGAAATGCTCCAGATCGATCCGGCCGAATACGCGATGGTGGTGCTCTGTAATCCAGTCAATCCGATCGGGACGTGCTATGATCCGGATCGACTCCAGATGTTCGCCGGCCAGTGTCGGGCCGATGACACGCCGTTGCTGGTCGATGAGGCGTTTCTCGATTTCACCGATCGACCGTCGATCGCGGGCGAGGAGGGCGTCATCGTTGCCCGTTCGCTCACCAAGCTCTTCGGTCTCCCCGGGATTCGGATGGGCTATGCCGTCGCCACCGGCGATTATTACACCGCCATGGAAAACGGACGGCTGGCGTGGAACCTGAGTGTTCCCGCGGCGGCTATCGGCGAACACTGTATGGATCAAGAGGAGTTCATCCTCGAAACGCGTGAGCGGATCGCGAGCGAACGCGAACGGATGCGTCATGAGCTTGAAACCGAGTATCATGTGATGCCATCGGAGGCGCCGTACCTACTTCTCGAGCCGCGTACGGGCGATGTCGATTCGGTGATCGCGGCTGCCGAGGATGAAGGGATCGCCATCCGGGACGCTCGGACGTTCCGCGGGCTCGACAACCACGTCCGCGTCGCGGTCCGATTGCCCGACGAGAACGATCTGTTGCTCGAAGCGCTGCTCGATCGTTGACGTGTCGACGTTTGTCACTTCCCGCCGGTCGAACATCGTACAACTGGCCTGTTCGGAGGGCCGATGGCTCGCAACGGGACTCAACGGCGGGTTCCACCGGGCCGATGCCGCCTACAACATGACCGTTCCGGATGGCTGGGACCGTCGTGATCTGCTAACCTATCGGAATGAACGGCTCGAGGCGGCCGGATTCGAGGCGCCCGGTCCATCGCTGTTTACGGGAGTTGACGTGACCCATGCTCGGGGGGCCCGTCTGGATTCCGTGACGGTCATCGCGACCACTGGTCTCTCGAATCCAGCGGCGCTGCCGGCCGCATCCACCGGTGAGCGATCATCAGCTAACGGGTCGGATGCGGACAGCGAAACGATCGGTACGGTCAACCTCCTCGTCGGGTCGACACACGCCCTCACAGAGGGCACACTCGCGACGCTCCTGTCAGTCGTCACCGAGGCCAAAGCCGCGACGCTACTCCGACGTGTCGGCTTCCCCGGCACGACGACCGATGCGGTCGTGGTCGGCTGTGATCCCACGGGTGAGCCGGCTACCTTCGCCGGTAGCGCCACGGCCGTCGGCGGTGCCGCACGGGCGTGTGTCCGGGAGGCGCTTGAGGCAGGTCTCGCGGCCCGATACACCGATGATTCACCGCCGGCCTCGGTCGCGGCTGCCGAACATGGAACCAGCACCGATCGGCGTGCGACGGTGTTCGAACCATAACGGCACGATGGGGGAGCTGATTTCCGTTGGCGATTCTGGGCAGCGCCCGTCCCCGACCAATACCCATTTGCCCTTCACCCTGTGATCTGTCGTTTAGTGATCCTAGCCGTTCAGCCGAGCACGTGGGTGCGTCTATGGGGGATAGCATATGACTGAGGAGACGACCGATCCCGACCCCGAACGCGACCGGACAGACCAGCGCCGACGGACGCCTGGCAAGGGTGTAACGCCTGAACCACAGCCAATCGAACCGGCCGCACCCGAGGAATTTGGTCTCGTCCAGGTCTGGTGGGGTGATGGCAAGGGCAAGACGACCGCCGCGATGGGGATGGGTTTTCGAGCTGCCGGTCACGGCTATCGGGTGCACATGCTGCAGTTCATGAAGGGCGGGGCATCGAGCGTCGAGCCCATCCGTGGCGAGTACAACGCCATCGATCATTTTCCGGGATTCACCTACGAAAACTCCGGTCATTACGGCTGGCATGGCATGCTCGATGGGTCGGATGACGACGAACATGCTGCTCGTGCCCGGGCCGGCTTCGAGCGGCTGCAGGACCTCATTGCGGCGATGGAAACGGCCGATCTCACCGAACCGCTTGCCCTCGATGGTGCCCCTGAGGATGGGATCCACATGCTGATCCTCGACGAGATTCTGTATGCGGCCAATCGCGACCTCGTCGATCCCGACCAACTGTGTGAACTGATCGAGTCGAAACCGGCCAACCTCGAACTCGTTCTCACCGGTGGCCACGAACAACCGGCGTACGTTTTCGAGTGTGCGGATTTAGTGAGCGAAATACGCAATCACAAACACCCGATCGATACGGGACAACGGGCTCGACAGGGAATCGAATACTGAGGCATACCGGGACCACGGGATACATAGGGTCCTATCCCCTAACGACGTGTAATGTCACACCAATCCGATACCGCGATTGCGACCTTCGCCGGTGGCTGTTTCTGGTGTATCGAAGCGGCCCTCAAACAACTCGAAGGTGTTCACTCGGCGACTTCCGGGTACTGCGGCGGCCACGTCGAGGATCCGTCCTACGAGGAGGTCTGCTCGGGAACGACCGGCCACGCCGAGGCCGTCCGGGTTGTCTACGATCCCGACGTTATCAGCTACGAGGAACTGCTTGAGATCTTCTTTAAGATCCACGATCCGACCCAGCTGAACCGTCAAGGGCCGGATATCGGCGAGCAATATCGCTCGGCGATCTTCTATCACGACGAGACTCAGCGTGAGCTGGCTGAAGGGTTCATCGAGGAACTTGAGGCAGCCGACATCTACGATGACTCGATCGTTACCGAAGTCGCTCCCTTGGACACGTTCTACGAAGCTGAGGAGTATCATCAGGATTACTTCGAAAAGAACCCCGATGATGCGTACTGCACGATGCATGCCCAGCCGAAGATCGAAAAGGTCCGCAAGGAATTCGCCGAGAAAGTCCGGGCGAAGGCCTGAATCGTAGTGGGTCGCCGTTTTTTATCAGTTACGGTTATCACACTCCGTCCGGAGTGCCGGTTGACGCTTCCCATCGGTCGCCATTCTCTTCTGTATTCGATCACCCACTCGATCGGTCTGCTGGGGGTACATCCACGACCGGGAACCGCCAGAGGAGGATCCCGAGCGTCCCGACGAGCAACATCCCGCCAAGCGCACCCAGCGTGAACGGGAGCGTCACAGCCGTCGCGATCGCGCCGCCAACGGTGTTCAGCGGGGCGGTCACCAGCGATCGGATCATCGACGCGCCGCTGAGGACTGTTGCTCGGCCCTCGGAGGTGATGTGATCGTTGAGATACTGGCCGGCGAGCGGTCGGGAGACTGCTGCGATCGTCCGGTGAAGGGCGAACACCGGGAGTGCCAGCCAGGGAACGACGAGGAGTGTGAGTAACGCGACTCCCAACACCACCGGAACGATTCCGAACCAGCGTTTGAGCCCGACGACATGCTTGATCCACCCCGATCGTGCGGCTAACACGGCGGCGAGAAGGGTCAGTCCCGCATAGATGACACCGAGCGATTCAGCGGGAAGGCCAACGACGGAGACGGTCACCGGCTGAATGAACATCTCAAGCGTGTTCACGAGGCCGAACAGCAACGCCGTGTACAGTACGAAGGCCCCGAGGGCTCGGGTCATCAGCGTCCGTCGCGCAAGCCGGAGTCCCGATCGGAGGGATAGCGACGTCCTGTCTGACGGTTCAGTCGCCGACGTCGTCGGTGTATCCGGCCGGTCGACGATACTACTGTCTTTATCCGGGAGTGCGATCAGGATCGGAACGCCGGTGCTGAGGACGGCGGCCTCGAGAAGCCACGGCAGTAGGTGATCCATCGTGTAGAGAGTACTCCCGAGAAGGGCGGCACCGCCATGGCTTACGGTACCGACCGCACTAGCCCGTCCACTGACGGCCGCGAACTGCTCTCGACTGTCGATTGTCCCAAGGCGATCGTACAGCCAGGCCTCCGCCGTGCCCGATCGGAACGTTCCGCCGATTCCCCGGAGCACCGCCACGGCTAGGAAGATCGGGAACGTATGGGCCGCCGCGTACCCGAGTGCTCCGCCCATCGAGAGGATCGTTCCGACGAGCATACTCCTCCGACGGCCGATCCGATCGCCGATGTACCCTGTCGGGGTCTCACAGATCAGTACCGTGACCGTATAGATGGCTTCGATGAGGCCGATCTGAGCGAACGTCAGCCCGCGTGAGCGAAAAAACAGGATGAAGATCGGCACGGTAAACGCGGCCGATTGAGTGAGCCGGTAGGCATAGAAGAGCAGGATCGACCCGCTGTGATGGATCGAGCGACTCGGATCTGACATGTTAGTATGTCACTTATTACAACACCACATATTTCAGAATTATTTGATATATGAGACCACGGAACATTCGTGATCCGGTACCGAGTGACGTGGTCGGCTTGTGGATCTATCCGCATTTACTCCGGCGGTTATCGTCGAACAAGCTGATTACGTCTGTCCTGAATGATCCGTCGAAATTCTCGGAAGTATAATATATCATATATTTCATGGGCGCGGACCGTCCGTAACATAGTCACTACCCGTACCGATCGTCGTCATGGCATGATCTGCTTCCGAGGTCAACGGTCGCTGTCGAGATACCGTCGTAGCGCTGACCCCCAGGATTCCGTCTCGGCCGGCTCGGGGCGGTGATCGACGCTGATGCCCACGAATCCACAGTTTCGACAGTAGCGACTCTCGTTTTCCCCGAGCGTATATCGTTCCAGCTCGGCTCCGCAGCGGTCACAGATATCGTCGTCGTGGGCGGCAAGGATGCGTTCGGCCCAGCGCTGCTCGGGCCAGGTGCCCTCGGTGGTTCCGTCGGCCGCTCCCGCTCCCGTATCCGTTGACCCCGATTCGGGTGCTCGACGGCTGCTCTCGGCGACCCAGGTCCGTTCGGCTTCGGTGAGCCCGCGGACCCGATCCGCCCGGCGTTCGAGAT
Source organism: Halobacteriales archaeon (assembly GCA_042219475.1). Classification (GTDB taxonomy): domain Archaea; phylum Halobacteriota; class Halobacteria; order Halobacteriales; family Hikarchaeaceae; genus Chewarchaeum. Next base: position 3,054 of record JBDGPX010000143.1, on the reverse strand, counting down.
CCGATCCCGGTCGCCATCGGAACGACCAGACCAGCGAGTACTCCCGCCGGAGTTGGTGGGCGACGCTCCGGTTGATCCCGGCTTTGATGAGTTCGATGAAGGACACACGTTTGTTCAGGATGTCCTCGGCACTAAACGGAGCCCCGGCGATACACTCGGCCGTCGCCGGCCCGACCCAGCGGAGACTCATCGGATCGACCCGGTCGGCTGTCGAATGGCCCCGTTCATCGGTCGCGTCGCCCGCCATCGTCTCCGTCACAACCCCTGAAGAGCCCATCCCTTGAGTGTCCGTCGGCTGTGACGGCGGATATCGACCAGTCTCGTCGCCATACTGGTCGCGTGTCGTCGTGACGCCGACGAACGGGATGTACCCGGGGAGCCTTTATTGCAGCTGACAATAGCCGCTCAACACGATGGTTTCACATCGGAATCGAGGTTTTCGTTGGGTGTTCGACGACGGACTAACTGTCGGGCTGTTCTTTCCCATCCCGAGCGCCGAGGAGCCGATATCGCCGATGGAGGCCCAGGTCACGCGGTGTCAGCTCGCGACGTCGGTCGGCTTTGATGCCCTCTGGTTTCGCGATGTCCCTCTTTACTGGCCGAAGTTCCGCGATGCCGGACAGGTGTACGATCCCTGGGTCTATCTGACCCATATCGCCGCCCATACCGACGACGTCGCGCTGGCGACGGGCAGTATCGTGCTCCCCTTGCGCCATCCACTCCACGTCGCGAAAGCGGCGGCATCGATCGACCAGCTCTCGGGCGGCCGACTCGTCCTCGGGATCGCAAGCGGCGACCGGCCGCCGGAGTTCGGCGCCTTCGGCATCGAAGAGGACGACCGTGGCGAACGCTTTCGGGAGGCCGTCGACGTCCTCCGGACGGTTTGGCGTGAATCGTTCCCGGAGATCGAATCGTCGTTCGGCCGACTCGATGGCTCGCTCGATCTGGTGCCAAAGCCCACGACCGAGACACTGCCGCTGATGGTGACCGGTCATGCCCGCCAGTCCGTTGACTGGATCGGCGAGCACGGGGACGGCTGGCTGTACTATCGCGTCCCCGAGCCGACACTTGAATCGATGTTGGCCGACTGGCGGGACGTCGCCGGTAATAAACCGTTCATCCAGGGGATGGGGATCGAACTACTGGCTGATTCGACCGCCGGGATGGAACACATCCATCAGGGCTACCGGGCGGGCAGCGAGTGGGTTCGTGACCACATCGCCACGCTCGCTGATCACGGCGTTGACCACCTCGCCATCAGCTTGCGGTCGACTGACCGTGATATCGAGACGGTCATCGAGGAATTCGGCGAGGACGTACTCGGGGCGCTGTGAGCGATCGGTACCGGCAGCTGTAATCGTAACCCGAGGGTTACCCCATCCATGGCGGGCCGCATCCCTTTAGAATTGACCGATTCTGTGGCCCGTATCGTGTGGATCAGATATCGCGTGATTTCCAGATAGCAAGCGATTATATGGTGTCCCGACCTTCTTCCGATATGGTCGACATTCGCACACTGGCTGAAGATGGCATCGTCCAAAACTACGTTAATGGCGAGTGGCGCCGTCCGGCTGGCGACGTCGGGGAGACGATCGTCGATTCGGCGACCGGCGAGACCGTCGCCGAGGTTCCGTTCAGCACACCCGCCGAGGTCGACGAGGCCGTCGGCGTCGCCGCTGATGCCTTCGAGACCTGGCGCAAGCGCCCCGTCGAGGAACGGATCCAGCCGCTGTTCCGGCTGAAGACGCTGCTCGAAGAGCACCACGATGAGATGGCCGAGGCGTTGGTCCACGAGCACGGCAAGACTTTCGACGAGGCCAAAGGCGAGCTCCGGCGTGGTATTGAGAACGTTGAGGTCGCCTGTGGAATCCCGACGATGATGCAGGCGGGGCATCTCCAGAACGCCGCTCCGGATATCGACGAGACCGCCGTGCGTAAGCCATTGGGGGTCTTTGCGGCGATCACGCCGTTTAATTTCCCGGGTATGATCCCACTGTGGTTTCTCCCGTACGCCGTCGCGACAGGCAACACGTTCCTGCTGAAACCAAGCGAGAAAACACCGATCACAGCGACGCTGCTGGTCGATCTTATCGAAGCGGCTGGCTTCCCCGAGGGTGTGGTTAACCTCGTCAACGGCGGACCCGAAACCGTGGACGCGATCCTTGAACACGAGACCATCGAGGGGATTTCCTTCGTCGGTTCGACGCCGGTCGCCAAACACGTCTACGAGACGGCCGCCGCACACGGCAAGCGCGTCCAGGCCCAGGGCGGCGCGAAAAACCATATCGTTGTCGCTCCGTCTGCTGATCTCCAGTTCGCGGCCGAGCAGACGATCGGCTCGGCCTTTGCCAATTCCGGACAGCGGTGTCTCGCGAACCCGAGTGCGGTCGTCACCGAGGAGATCTACGATGAGTTCGTCGAGCTGGTTCTCGAGGAGGCCGAGGATTACACGGTTGCGGCCGGCCTTGAGGAGGGTGCTGATATGGGCCCGCTCATCTCGGCCGAGCACAAAGCCCGTGTCGAGGAGTATATCGAGACCGGTATCGAGGAGGGCGCCACGTTGTTGCGTGACGGTCGCGAGGACGATCTGCCGGATTCGGGCTATTACCTCGGTCCGACAGTGTTCGGTGATGTCACGCCGGAGATGACGATCGGCCATGAGGAGATCTTCGGGCCGGTACTCTCGTTGTTGCGTGCGGAGGATATCGACGATGCCTTCGAGTTGGTCAACCAGAGTAGATACGGCAACGCGGCCAGTCTTTTCACCGACCGGGGCGGCGATGCTCGGAAATTCCGCCACGAGGTTGACGCCGGCAATCTCGGGGTCAATATCGGTACTGCTGCGCCGATGGCGTTTTTCCACTTTGGCGGCTGGAAAGATTCGTTCTTTGGCGATCTGCACGCCCAAGACGAAGACGTCGTGCAGTTTTACACCGATGAGGCCATCTATATCGAACGCTGGCCGGACGCCACCGAGTGACGGGTAGCCGACCGCCTGATGATAGAGAACGCGAGCGCATACCTCCGTCTTCAGGCGGAGGTCGAGCGGACCCA